>NZ_JBEYYJ010000008.1:0-271612 GCF_040645475.1 Streptomyces sp. NPDC046759
TCGGGCGGGGCGACCTCGCTGGGCCGTAGCACCTCGGGCGCGCCGTACTCGGAGAATGTGATCGCAGTGGACATCGGGAACTCCCAGCTGAAAACGGGTACAGAAGACATATCGGAGGGGACGGCTCTGACTCACAGTGCGGTCACTACAGCGGTCACCCGGGGGACCGCGCCGGTCAGGCGTTGAAGACGAGCAGCAGCGGTGGCTGTTCCTGTCCGCCGGTGACGGAGGCCCTTTCCGCCGTCATCCTGCTCGTCCAGGGACAGGCTCCGGGTAGAGCACCGGGTGGGGTCTGATGATCAGGAGAGCTTCTTCCGGCCTTGAGGCCCCATGTCCCATGGGCCGGGAGAGGCGGCGTGGCGGAGTCGCAGACGTTGGACCGGGGGCCGTGTCATCGCCTGGGGTGGGGGATGTCACCCGACCATCATTCGACGCAAACGGAACATAGCGTGCAATCATCTTCTTGTGCAAGATTCAACTATCTGGCTCGGCCGTCTGCCGATACGGGCGATCGGACGAGTGCACCACCTCACGGGCAGGCTCCGTCGCCGGCGACCCGGCCAGTTGGTCTATGGGGTCAAGGCGCTGACAGCGGCATTGCTCGCCTGGACCGTGTCGGGCCCGCTGGCCCCCGACGGGCGCCCCTACGTGGCTGTCGCCACAGCCCTGCTCATGGTCAACGCGTACACGGTGTACCGCTCCGTCGCCAACGCCCTGCGCAGCGTCACAGCCAAGGTCGTTGCTCTGGCCCTCGCCCTGACGACCGTCCGGCTGCTGGGGCCGACCGCGGGTGCCATCGCTGTCATCGCTCTGCTCGCGGTCCTGGTGGGTCCTCGCCGCACCGCCGAGGGACGGCTCCAGGTCGCTTCCACCGCGGTCATCGCGCTGGCTGCGATGGCGGGAAATCCCATGGGTGGCCTGGTCTCACCTGTGCTCCAGACGCTGGTCGGCGCGGGCGTCGGCATCGCGGTCAACGCGCTGGTGCTGCCCCCGCTGCACGTGGACGAGTCGGCCTCGGCCGTAAGGGACCTCGCCCACGCCATCGGGGAGTTGCTTCACGACATGGGCGCAGGTCTGGCCCAGGGGGAACTGCCCTCCAGGGCCCACATCTGGCTGCACCGGGGGCGCCAACTCGAAAAGAACCTGGCGTACGCTCAGGAGCAGGTGCGACAGGCCGACGAGAGTCTGCGCTGGAACGCACGCTGCATCACGCGTGGGCGACGCGATGACGTGACGTACGGGGAACTGTTCGCCGCCCTGCGCGGGGTGTCACTCCAGGTGCGTGGAATCGCGCGGACCCTCGCCGACAGCGCCCACGACCACCGTCCCGACCACCATCTGGGGCTTCAGTTCCTGGACCGGTATGCCGAGACCCTGCAACTGGCGGGTGCGGCGGTAAAGGAACTGCTCGGCCCGCGCACGGAGGCCGGTTCCCCGTACCCTCGCGAACGGCTACGGAAGGCGATCGAGGGCGCCCTGGCCTGGCATGAGACGATGACCGATCTGATCGGCCAGGGAACTCTCGCCAGACCGGGCGCATGGCACGTCTACGGCTCGCTCATGACGGATGTGGAACGGCTGTTGTCCGACCTGGACTACGTGGCGCTGAACTGAGGTCAGCCGGAAGTGTTGTCGTGGGTCTCGGCGACGTGAGCACCAGGAAACTTGACGATGGCGCTGTGGCGGCCGCCCGAGAGGTGGGGTCTCCGATTCGAGGCGGCTGCCAGGAACTCTTTTCCGTCCGCCCACGCCGGCTCGAATAGGGCCGCCCAACGGCGGATGCACAGCAGAGTCACATACTCACAAAGAGTAATCAGATCGACATGGGGGTGCATGCCGAGGCCACATCGCCACAGGGGAACGCGTTGGTCAGCTGCCCTGGCTGCGGTCCTTCGAGGTCGGCCCTGACAGCAGACAAGCGGGCAGCTGACGGAAAGCGTCTCGGTATGTTACGGCTGGTCGCGAGGGTCATGCGGATGGCTGCTTCTTCCACGCTCCAGATGCCGAGATTCGTGACCGCAGGCCAGCGAGCGTAAGCAGCAGCCACCGAAAACATTCAGGATCGTCGGCGTCGCGCGACCTGGATGCGCCACCGATCGATCGGCCTCGCCTCGGGGGACTGCGCACTGGATGTCTGCTGCAGGCGGATACCTGATCGACCTAGGTGACCGTGCCGGCCACCTAGCTCGCCGCCAAGACCTCGCCCTTGCTCAGCGCCTGCGGCGAGTGCGCGAGAACAGGCTTGTGCGAAGACGCCCCCTGAGCTGTTGACCGCTTCCGCGAGCGCGAGTGCCGCCCGCTCATGAGGTGTGAGCCTCTCGTTTTCCGACGCCGGCTCGCCGCCGACGACGGCGTTCATAGAGGCTGCTGCACAGGCGCCAGGAGGCCGCCGATCTCCGACGGCCGGTCCCGGCGGAGATCGGCCAGTTACTCAAGACCGCGTCGGCGACAAACAGTCGGTTGCCGATCCGTGACCAGCGTACGGTGCGTTGTTACGCACCACGCGCTGGGCTCTGTGGGGGCGCTGTCGCTGTGTCAGCCGCCGCCGCTCACGGCGACTGGCGAGGCGCCCCCACCGCAGAGTACGGCGTCGTTGGCGTACCCTGAGTGCCACCGGTTCCTCCAAAACCGGTGGTTCCTGTGCCGGTTCCCCTGATCCGACACAGGAGTCATGGATCCGCAGTGGTTAGGGCGGCTCTTGTGACGGTCCTTCTTTCGGCTGCCCGCATGGGTCAGGTAATCCGAGAGGTGCCAGGGCCCAGGGAGTGACGGACTGCGGTGGCCGTCGGCGCCGACGCGGGCCTGTGCCCGTCGGCTGCCTACCCGTGGTGGGCGAAGCCTTCGTTGCGGTGCTTGCGGACGTCACGGAAGCCTGTGTCCCCGGTGGTCCACAGGAGCCAACGGCGGCCGTCCCAATGGGAGGAATACCCCGCATGCCGCCGGACCTGGTAGCGGTTTCCGTCGTCGTCACGCAACCACGAGATCTGGTCGTAGTACCAACGGAGGATCTCCCGGTCGGCACGCCCGCCGTCACCGTCATAGCGGCGGCCCGGGCTCCCATCGACCCGGTGGACCCAGGAGTCGCGGCCATGGTCGAAGTGCTGGCCCTGGCCGTCGTTGCGGTGTCCGCCCTTGCTTTCAAAGGTGTTGGTGTGCTGCGCGGAGTGAGACATGAGGGCAGCCGCCGGGCCGCTGCTCGCGACGGTCGCCGCCGAGGCGGGTCCCCCTGCCGCGAGGAGTCCGGTCGCCGCGACCGCCACAGAGGCGGCCGCGACAGCTGCGCGGCGCACAATCCTGTAACCCATGAATTCTTTCCTCCTTGAACACCATGCAGTCCGCCGAAGCGAGTCGCAGTGGCCGCCTTGGATCAGGCACTCGTGACACTACTCCCCATTTAGTTGAACGATGAACTATGCAAGATGTGAGGTATGCCATCACCAAAATGTCCGGTTTGGGGAATATTTTGAGTGAGGCCTTCGGATGCCGACGGACACCACCGAGCCCTCGATTCACTACAGCGGCGAGAGCCTTGATACCTAGCATCCGCCGTGTGCGGAGTACACCGGCTCCGATGGCGCGGCTCTTCAGCCGAGTCGGGTGACCCGCGCTCCACGCGACGATGGAGACGTCGAGGCCGGTGCGGCCGAGCTACGCGCTCTCCTCCTCGATGCCACCGGCTGCGTGTTCCCGGGTTCGACCATCTGCCAATCGTCATGAACGGAGCTACCGCGAGCCCCTGCGGCAGCTGTGTACCCCGCTTTGTGAGCGACCCGGCCCATCGGCCTGCCCGGGCAGGCAGGCCGATGAGGTGTGTGTGGACAGTTGCGTTGCTTGCCGAAACGTCACTGGCGTCGGAGGCCGTTGGGGGGAACTGTGGTACGTCAGTCTCTCCGCTCAGGACGGAGATGAGGAAGTCGGTCAGTGTTCCGTCGAAGGTGAACCACTGTGGGCCGCGTGCTTCGTTGACGGCGATGTGCCAGGCGTCCGGATCGTGCCCGGGTTCCGTGATCCAGAAGAGGCATTCCCCGTTGTCGGTCACGCCCATGGTGAGCAGGCTCCGGGGATCGCAGGAGACGGGCCCGGCCCGCAGCCCCAGGTCTCGCCGGTGACGAGGCTGGGGCCGAAATACCGGGTGGCGATGGACGCGAGGGGCGGAAGCGGGCCGTCCTCCACCGAGAGCTTGAAGGTGTGCACCAGACAGGTGCCCACGGAGTGCACCGGTCCATGGGGCTTCCAGCCGTCGTTCGTGGACAGAGGCCGGTTCTGCGGGCGGGCCAGGGAGAAGGCGACGAGCATCGTGCGTTCGTCCTCGTACCCGAAGTAGTCGGCGATCGCCCGGTTGGTGAAGTCCAGGTGGTGCAGGACGACCGCCACGTCCTCCTCCCCGTACGAGTCCCGCTGCAGGGCCGGCAGCACGTGCAGAATGGCGTCACCGCGGGCCAGCAGGCTGGCCCGCTCATGGGAGTCGCCCCACGGCGGCGGATCGTCGTCCCGCAAGCCCTCGGGATACTCCTCGGAACGCAGGACGGTGCCGATCTCGGGATTGTCCCAGCGAGCCTGCCCGCTGACGCTCCCCCAGTTCAGACTCGCGTTGACACACAGCTCGCCCGCCAGCAGCGCCCAGGGCGCGCCAGGCCACCCACTCGCGCGCCAGGCCGACCACGAGCTGCCCGAAGTCCTCCCGGGACAGCAGGGTCGGCTCGGCGGGCGCAGTGAAAGCATCAGTCCATATCCCCATGCGAAGGGCCTACAGCCGGATTTCACAGAGGGCCAACGAAATACGGATGCAAACCGAAGAAGGGCCCGGGCACGCAGGCTGGAAACGCCACGCTGCACGGGACGTCGGTACGACGCCCATTGCGGGGTGCGGGTCCATCGACTCCGTGCCGAGCGAGCCGGGGCTCGGGGCGGACAACCAGTTCCCGGTGCCCTCGTCCCGCACCGGACGAGTGGGCGGGCGCACCGACAGCGATGCGCTTCCAGCAGGGTCGCGAGCAACGTCCGCGCCGCAGACATCGTGCTCATGGGGCTGGCCACCGCGTCTCGCCAGCTTCCTGTTGCAGATCATGGAGGGGGCTGGCGGGCTTGGCACCAACTAGGTACCATCGGGGAATGCCATCGCTGAACGTGTCCTTCTCCGATGAGGAAATGGAAGGCGTCCGTGCCGCCGCTGCTGCAGAGGGCAAGAGTCTGAAGCAGTACCTGCACGACCTTGGCGTGCGCGAGATGCACCGCAAGCGTTTCGTCGCCGGCGCCGTCGCTTGGGCCGACAGACTGCGCGGTGAGTTCGACGACGCGTTCCCCGACGAGGTTCCTCCCTCACAGCGTGGCGACGGAGCTGCGGCAGCCTGATGAATCTGCACATCGACGTCTCGTGGCTGCTCGACGTCCAGGAGGCGGCCCTGGGGCACGAGGACGTCACGGTAACGGACTACTCGGCGCTGGTCGCTGCGGTCGCACGACACAAGACCAAGATGCCGACGCTCGAGACGGCCGATCCGGATGCCTCCTGGCGCGCAGCCGCGCTTTTGCACACGATCGTGCGGCTTGAACCGCTTCCACACCGGAACAGCCTCTTCGCCGCTTTTGTCGCCGCTCAGTACATGGACCAGTCCGGTGAGGGTATCGATCCGCCCTACGGCGCCCTGTCTGATCTTGTTCGGAAGGTCCGGGATGCTCGCCTGAGCGTCTATGCCGTCGCCGAGGCACTGCGTTCCTGGAAGCTCTGAGGCCGGGCGACCAGGTCACCACCACCGGCACCATCTGGCGTGCCGACGTCACCCCGAGGCCTCGTAGCCGCCCGTGCGTCGCTCCCCGCCCGGAGCACCGGCGAGTTGCGGTCCGTCCATTCCCACCACGGGCCCCGCAGACACCTGCACACGGCATCCGACACCACATCGCCCTCGCTTCGCCGCGCGAGCGCCTCGGCACTTCGCGTTCCGGACGGCACTCGTTTCGAGCACCTTTGGGTCCCCGAACCGTTCTTCCGCAAGCCGGCATGGTGGCCACACGCATAGCGAACCCTCGAACTATCCAGACCCGCTTGCCAGTGGCCCTGGAGCGGCCTGATCACCAGCGCCTCCGGGCCCGGCGCCGCCCGGCTGCCCAGTGACAACGTTCCATCCCGACGCGCGAGTTTCACGCCCGGACACGTGGAACCCGGTACCCACCCGCCGCGACTGCCGGGTCACCGGCCTGCGCGCCACCTCCGGGCAAACCGAGACGGCCCGCCGGATGAACCGACGGACCGAAAAGATCGAGGCCAGCCTTCACGGCCGGGTGGGGCTCTACGTGTTGCTGCTGGCCATCGGGGGGCGTGGGTGTCCTCTACGTAGCGAACCACTTCTGATTGTCGCCGTAGTTGGCGGTCCACACTTGCAGACGGCCGTTCGAGGCATTCATGTCCAGGACCAGGTTGGTGTTGCCGCCGTTGACGAGTTCGTACTTGCCATTGCCTTCTGGCCACGCATACCAGGTGTAGTCACCGCCGGTCACCTGGCCGCACGGACCCGACACAACAACCGGAGACCCGACGGTGGTCCAGTTGGGAACCATGCACCCCCAGTTGGGCTCCCACTCCAGGACGTACCAGGCCCCGCCGCGCCAGTCGTAGCTGCCAATACGGACGAGGTCCCAGTTGCCATTCCCACATGGGACCGCCCGGACGACCGCCCCCCAGGAGTTCGACTCCGGCGCGAAGCAGGGCGCTCCAGCCGCGACGACGCGCAAGTTCTGGTACATCCCCTGTGTGAAGTCCGCGTGTGCTGGCACCGCCTGTGCCACGAGTGCTGCGGCGGCAGCACCGGCCACCGTCAGCATCCGTCGTAACCGTTTCGCCATGAAGATCCCCTGCCTCCATCGCCTACCGCAGTCGGCCATCAGGGAGCAGATCCCAGGTGACGGCCCTGCGCGCCTGCAACCGTACTGATTACCGGCAGCAGTGACGTTGCCCGCGCGTCCCCGAGGCAAACCCTTACCGCGCATCGGACCCCGTCCAACGGCAATCTCCCTACGCAGAAGCGCAGTTGACGCCATCGCGGCGGACCCGACCAACGACCTCGTGCACGGTTGGCCATGGCTCGGGCATCCGAATGTCTCGTTGAACTGTGCATGATGGGGGGGCTGGGGCGCGTGAGTTGATCGCGTCGGAGGACGGGGTCACCGGGCTGTCCCGGGAGGCGATCGGCGAACTCATCGCGAAGGTGGGACCGTTGTGGCACGAACCGCATGAGGCACGGCTCACTCCTCGGCCGCGGCGGCGGCCCGGCCGCGCGGCGTCACCGGGACGCGGGAACGATCTCGCGATACCTCAACGGCAAGCGAGTCCCCCCGTGGGATTTCGTCGTCGACCTGATGAGTGATGCCGCGCAGGGGCATGGAGGCCCGACCGAGGAAGCGCTCGAGCACATCCGCGAGCTTCACCGGACGGCGCTGCGGGCCGGCGGCTCCCCGCAGCACACCATCCAGCTTCTGCAGGACGAGCTGGCCGACAATGATCGGCGAACGCGCCAGTGGGACGCCTACCGGGAGACGCTGCTGCAGGCGTTGCAGGACCGGCAACACCGTATCGAGGACCTGGAACTCCAGATGCGCGAGCTGGAGGCCGGTCACGGGCGCGACCTGGCCGAGGCGGCTGGAGCCATCGCCCGGTACCAGGACGATGCAGAGTCACTTCGCACGCAGCGCGACCAGCTGAAGGCAGAGATAGCGGACCTCAAAGAAGAACTGGCGCGTGCCAAGGAGCACAGCCTGTTCCACGAGCAGCGCTGCCGTGACCTGGAACGCCAGCTGGAAGAGGCGGAACCGGACAACCCCGAGAACGCCGGCGGGACAGTCGAGAGCAAGACCGCAGGTGATGAAATCCGAGACGAGCAGACCGGTCCTCGTCGCCCTGCACGAGCTCAGCGGCACCCGAATGGTGCCACTTTCGACCTGCGATCACTTTCCGCTCCCCGCGAAGTCCAGGAGCTGCACCGCATCAAGGACGAAGGAAACCTGTCGCTGGACGCCTTCAGCTACGCAACCGGATACTCAGCAGGCATGTGGGAGCAGGTACTCAAAGGATGCAGCTTTCCCTCCCGCGAGGCGGTACTTCGGCTCAGCGAGCGTCACCAAAAGACAGTCTTCGCACTGCTTGAACTGTGGGACAGGGCTGACAGAGCTCTCGATGCCTCGCTCAGGCGATGGTGATCTTGGTTGCGATGAGCCGTTTTCATGGCAGTGAGCCAGCTGGGGATGCACTTGTTCATGACAGCCGCGAGCCACGAAGTACCACCGCCGTGTCAGTGGCGAGCTCCAGCCACGAGCCGACGACCAGCAAGGGCACCGCCTCCCCGCTCAACCGTGACTGACACGCCCTCACTGACAACAAACCAACACATCGCACACACGGGACGTCGGGCCTCTCCGGCCTTCCGCTGCTCGGCCGCGCGGCGCAGCTGCTCCTTGCACTCCCGCATCCGGGCTTCGTACTCGGCCTGCTGGCGCACGTCGTGGGCTTCGCGGGCGCGGGTTGCCGATCGCTTCCAGGAGCGTCGGCCCGCGCGTACTGCAACGGGAGACGGGGTATCCCCCACTCCCCCGGCTCCAGGTCTGAAGGCCGGGGCGCGGCCGACGCGCCCGGTCGGCCAGGGGCTGCCGGTCACGGTCCGGTGCGGCGGTCGGCGGACGTCGGGCGGTGGCCACTACGCCGTGGGGTGGCGGCGCCTGCGGACCACGTACACACCGAGCGCGGTGAGGACCAGCAGGCCACCGGACGCGCCGAGCCAGCCGGTGCCGGGGCCCGCGGTGACGCTGCGCTTGGCGACCGGACGGCCGGTGACGATCAGCTGGCCGGTCCTCTTCACCCGGCCGTGGTGCGCGACCACGGTGACCGGGTACGTGCCGGGCGTGAGACCCGTGCGGACAGTGGCCATGGCGTAGTAGCGCGGGTCGTCGCCGTCCGCGGCCTTGGTGTCGTCGCGCCTGAGGTTGACCGGTTGGGTGAACGCTGGGGAGGTGGCGGAGAGCCGGTTCTCCTCACCGGGGTCCGGGTACGTGTCCTTCCACAACACGTAGACCCTTCCTCCGGCGCGGACCCGGTAGCCGTGCTCGCGGGCGGTGTCGAGGTCGAACGTCGGGGAGAAGAGCGGACCGCGGGCCTTGCCCAGGTAGTCGCTGTCACCCGGCCGTGCCGCCCGTACCGTGAGGGACTTCTCGGCGACCCGGCGGCCGTCCGGTCCGTACAGGTCGAAGGCGTACGTACCGTCCTTCACCTCCGGGCGGAGGTACGGCCGACCGGTGAACAGGCGGGGGGTGTAGTGGTCGTACTGGTTGTCGTGGACGAGCCGGACCGGATCGGCCAGTGCGGTGGAACGCACGGTGAAGTCGGTACCGGTCTCCCCCGGGTACAGGTCGTCGAACTCCGTGTCGATCTGCTCCCCCGGCCGGGCGGCTGTGCCGTAGAGAGCCTGCACCTCGAACGACGGACGCTGGGAAGGCAGGACCCGTATCTTGTTCCGGGCCACGGCACGGTCACCGATCTTCGCGACGAGCGGATACACCTCCGCCTTGTCGGACATGGCCAGCGTGGCCACCGCGTCGAAGCGACCGGCATCGTCGGACCACTTCAAGGCGACCGGGCCGGAGAACGCCGACGAGATGGCGGTCACGGCCTTCGATCCCCGCGGCACCCCCTCCAGGGACAGGTCCACGAGTTGCCCGGGGCGGGCCCAGTCGCTGCCGAACATCTCCACGTCGAGCTTCGGACCGGAAGCGGCGATCGCGGTCCCCGTAGAGACACAGCCACCCAGCAGGATCCCCGACACCAGCGCGGCCACCCGCCTGGACCATCCCATCGCGCTCCCCTACTCGTCGTGACGGCTCCGGCTCCCCGCCGGGGGCCCGTCGCACATGCAGACGGAGAGACGGGACAGTTGGTTGTCCGCCGGCCACAGCAGGCGCACAGTCCGTGGCCCGCCGCCTCAGTGAGGCGCCACGACGGATACGGCGAACCGGGCGGCCAGTCCACCAGGTTGACCGCGAGGGCCGAGCTGGCGCCGATCTCCTCGGCGATCTCGGCCAGCACCGGCTGTGGAATGGAGTCGTCCACGGTCAGTGGGGGCCGGCTGCTCCCCCAGCCAGCCGTCGCACCGCCGGTCCCGCCGGAGCGGACCACGCTGAAGGCCTTGTCCTCACAGGCGACCGGAGAAAGCAGGCTCAATGCCGAACCTGGGCTCTTGCGCGAGGCTGGAGCCGCCTGCTAGGGCCCGTCTTCAAAGATCATCAGGTGGTGGATCGTGGTCGGGTGATACGTCGCCATGAACTCAGCGATCAGGAGTGGGAGTTACTCGCTCCGCTGATACCGCGAGCCGTCACGGGGCGGCCACGCGTCGCGGACCGGCAGGTCGTCAACGGCACGGTCTACAAGATCCGGACCGGTGTCCCCTGGCGTGACCTGCCGGAACGCTACGGGCCGTGGAAAACGGTCTACACGCGCTTTCGCCGCTACGCCCTCGCCGGCGTCTTCACCCGGGCTCTGCAGCAGATCCAGGCCCGGACGGACGCGGCCAGCGACATCGACTGGCTGGTCCAGATCGACTCCACCATCGTCCGCGCTCACCAGCACGCCGCCGCCACCGGCCGAAAAGGGGGAGTACCACCCGGACGAACCGGACGATCACACCCTCGGCCGATCCCGAGGCGGGCCGACCACCAAAATCAACCTCGCCCGCGACGGCACAGGACGCCCGCTCGCGATCCTGCTGACGCCCGGCCAACGCCACGACAGCATCTGCGCACGCCCAATACTCGAACGCATCCGCGTTCCCCGCACCGGCCCGGGCCGACCACGTTGCAGACCCGACCAGGTCATCGCAGACAAGGCCTACAGCTCCGGCAGCCTCCGCTGCTACCTGTGCAAACGCGGCATCGCACACACCATCCCCGAGAAGGCAGACCAACAACGGCATCGCCGCAACCGCGGCCGCCACGGCGGCAGACCACCAGGATTCGACCGGCAGATCTACCGTCGACGCAACAGGATCGAGCGCTGCTTCAACCAGCTCAAAGGCCTCCGCGGGGCGTCCCAGACACCGAAACCGTCACCGACACGCGTCCATACGGCACCGCCAGGGCCCGCTCCTGGGACCGGCTGCACCCCAGACGCACCCACCGCTCCTCCTGGGCCACCGCCGACGGCACTCTCCCGGTCGTCGAGGGGACGGTGATCCGCCTGGACATCGGCCACCTGCCCAGCGGCGCAACACCGAAAGCCGGTCTGGCTGTGGTGGTCAGGTACCGACGCCACTGCGGCGGACGCCGACCGTCTCTAACAGGCCTAGCTGCGGCGCTTCGACATCGAGCACACCTTCCGCCTCATCAAGCAGACCATCGGCTGGACCGCCCCGAAGATCCGCATACCCGAGGCCGCCGACCGCTGGTTGATCCTCGCCGCCTACACCCAACTGCGTCTCGCCCGCCCCCTCGCAGCCGACTGCCGCCGTCCCTGGGAGCAACCCAGTGCCCCGGACAGGCTCACTCCCGCGCGTGTCCGCCGCGACTTCCGGCACATCCGCCCACAGACCGCCTGCCCGGCCAGAGCACCGAAACCCACCCTCCCCGGCCCTGTACGACCAGCGGGCCGAAAAACACCCGTCCTGCACCCCGCCACAACGTGCACACGCGCAAGAAGACACAGCCAGCACAGGGACAAAAGAAGAGGTCAACCACCCCGAAGCCCCGCCGCACAGGTTAAAGATCAAGCTTAGGAGCCGGTCCGCTTCTCGATCCGCTCCAGGGCCTGCCTCAGGTATTGGGCGAAGCGCGGGTAATTCTCGCTCATCGGGAAGTGGCCGATCTCCTTCATCTCGATGAACTCTGCTCCGCGGATGGCCTCTGCGGTCCGGCGCCCGTCCTCGGGGGTGGTGAGGTAGTCGTACTCGCCGGTCAGCATGATCACGGGACACCGGTCGCCGTCGATGTCGTCCAACCGGTCCCTCAGATCGTGGTCGACCGAGTAGAAGTACAGGTCGCCCTTGAACGCCTCCGACCCCTGGGTGTAGTAGAACCAGGTTGCCCAGCGGTCCTGCTCCGGGGACTGCGGTGCCATGAGGTCCCACACGCCGCTGGCGCACACCTGGGCGGCATTGGCGTGGGGATGCTGCCACCAGTCGAGGTAGAAGCCGGGTGAGTAGTCCGCGCCCTCGACGGGGATCACCGCTTTGAACCGGTCCGGGTGCCGCAGGGCGAGTTGCAGGGCCACGTTCCCCCCGAACGACGACCCCATGAAGATCGGGTCCTGCAGTTCGAGGGCGTCGCAGAAGGCGACGATGAAGGACGTGAAGTGGTCCGCGGTGAGCCGGTACTCCTCCTTCCACCACTCCTGGTTCCACGGCGGGTCCGACTTGCCGTGCCGGGCGAGGTCGTAGGCGATCACCCGGTAGCGGCCGGTGATCTCCTCGTCCTCGAGGAGGTCCCGCCACTGGTGGTTGTGGCAGCCCGCTGTGTGCTGGCACACCAGAGGCGTGCCCTGCCCGTTCTCCAGGTAGAAGACCCTGTACTGCGCGTCCTCCACGTCGATGGTGACGTAGTGGCCGGTGACCGGAGAGATCCTGCCGCTGACCATGGGGAGCTCCTATGTCTCACGAGGGGATGGGGCGGGCCCGGCCTCGTCTGCCGGTCCGAGGGGGCCCGTGACGCGCAGCAGCTCCAGCTGCCGGGTCACGCAGCGCAGGTTCTGCATGAGCACGAGCAAGTCGCCCTCCAGGCGCATGCCCCGCCGGAACGTGGCCGCCCAGATGCCGTGGCACATCGGCGTAGGCGTCTCCCGGCAGAAACCCTGCCATGTCTCCGCGTCCGCGCGGATCGCGAAGTCGTAGGCCGCCAACGGCTCGGGGTCGGTGATCAGTTCGTCCACCTTTCCCTTGTGCATCCGCACGAGGAACCGGTGGGGGTCCATGTCCAGCAGGAAGCTGCACGAGTAGTACGTGCCGTGGGCCTGCAGTTCCGGATCGTCGTCGCTCAGCCGACGGAATTCCTCCGCCGCGTCGGTCGTCGTCGCTGATGTCATGTGCCACCTCGAGACGTGTCGTCGCTGCCGTACGCCGGGACGTCGCACCGGCACGGTGACCAGCCGATCGCCGGCCGGCGACCACTTCCCGGCCTCGCTCCTTCCAGCCTGGGCATCCTGTCGGCCGCCTGCAATCCGGGTGCGGGCCCCCGGGCAGACGGAACCCTTCGCAGAGGTCCTCTTCCTGCTCGTGGTCGAAGACCTCTGGTACCGGGACGCAGCGCTAGCTTGATCTTCAACCTGTGCGGCGGGGCTTCGGGGTGGTTGACCTCTTCTTTTGTCCCTGTGCTGGCTGTGTCTTCTTGCGTGTGTGCACGTCGTGGCGGGGTGCAGGGCGGGTGTTTTTTCGGTCCGCTGGTCGTCCGGGGCCGGGGAGGGTGGGTTTCGGTGCTCTGGCCGGGCAGGCGGTCTGTGGGCGGATGTGCCGGAAGTCGCGGCGGACACGCGCGGGAGTGAGCCTGTCCGGGGCACTGGGTTGCTCCCAGGGACGGCGGCAGTCGGCTGCGAGGGGCGGGCGAGACGCAGTCGACCTGTACGACTCTCCATCGGCCGCAGCCACCGCCGGGAGGAGATGATCTGGCCTCGCCTCTCCTTGTCCCGACCCAGCCCCCGTCAGGGGCCGCGTTCGCTGAGGTTGCCTGTCCTAGCCGTCCTCAGGTCGGGTCCGGAGGGCCGCGTGAGGAGGGTCTCGTGCAGGCGGGGCCAGACGCCGGCCTCGGTCCAGTACCGCAGACGCCGCCAACACGTCAGCGCAGCACCTAGACGATCCCGCGCAGAGCCGCACGGTCATCCGCCGGCAGCCGACCCGGATACCGCCGACGCCGCGGCGGGCGAGTCGTCGAAGCCGCTGCCGTGTCCGAGCGCGTGGCCGGCGCCGACCGGCAGGCCATCGGCGACATCCTGGACGTGTCTGCCCACACCGCTCGGGTGCGCTTTGCAATGCCCGAAGCCGCCTTCCGGGAAGAAGCGCTGTGCCCGGAGAGAACTCACTCGGGCCTCGTCGGCGAGGGGACCAGTTGCGCGCCCACATCGTGAGGGAACCGCTGGAAACAGCCCTCGACCTCGACGACTGGGTGCTGCGTCACCAGGATGGCGACAGCGGCCTAGGCACCGCACCAGTCTCCGGAGGCTTGGTTCAGAGGGACACCTCCTGAGTCACTGAGAACTCCACGACCTTGACATCACGCAGGGCGCCGAACTGGTCAGGAGCGCCATTTCCCGGCACTTCCAGAACGAGCGGGAGGCGCTCTTCGGCGAGACCCGCTGACCGCGCCGCGGTGATGGTGATGGCGTTGGGCGGTCCTGCCAAAGGTCATCGGCGACCAAATGTCGCGAAATCCATGAACGGGGAACCCGGCGCGGCCAGGCAGTGACTGCCGCCGAACCGGTTCGCGGCACTGCCGGTTCCACCACGGCGGGGTTCACGGCGTCGCTTGCGTCGGCGGGATGCGTTCGCTGATGGCGCGGCGCACCATCGCCCTCGCCATGGCCACCTTGGTCTCGAAGCCGGCTTCGTCGTCGATGCCGGCGCGGCGGCATCTGTCGCGGTCGTCGGTCCAGGACTGCACCACGTCCACTTCACGCGCCCACAGCCTGACATCAGCAAGGTCCCCACCCACGACCACACCAATGACCGACCTGGCCATCAGTAACGGCAAGCACCGTTGCAGTACTCTCGCAGCCGCAGCAGGGCGGAACTGCCGGCCCTCGGATACTTCGGTGGCTCGGGTGACCAACGAAGCCACGCGTTCGCGGATCCGGCCGTAGTAGTTGCTGTGCACCGCACGACCGCGCTTCCCGTCTCCGCCTGAGCTGGGCGCGCCCACTCCGCCACAAGGGCCGGCGCCTTCCCCGGGTGGCACTGGCCCGTGCGCCCTGCGCCATCCCGCGCGCGTCTTCCCTGCAACCGCCGCGGCGGTGTCCGTCGGGAGTCGGCGCCGGCGGCGGCACTGCCAACGGCCCCGGGTGGACGAACCCGGGGCCGGGGCGACCATCAGTAGCTGTGGGTGCAGTCGACGTTCCCGCTCCACGCACCGCACGCCCACGCCTTCACGTCCTTGTCATTGACCATGACACTGAAGAAGTGGCCGCTGCCGTACGTGGTGTATTGCTTGCCCTGGTCGTTCTTGATCTGGATCTTGGAGCCGGACGGTGCGCTGATCACGAAGCGGCCCCAGGCGGCGCGGCACGAGGGGCTGTATCGCAGCTCCATGGCCGTGATCGGGCCGCTGCCCTCGGCCACCGTGCGGGCGTCGTTGGCACAGGTCGTGCCGGCGGGGTTCAGGCCGTTGCAGGAGGAGCCGTAGCAACTGGTGGTGGCGGAGGCGGAGGGCGCGGTGACCAGGCCGCTGGCCAGCAGCGCTCCGGTGCCCAGCAGGACGGCTGCGAGGTGCTTCACGGGATGCCTTTCCGGTTCGGTCGGGGTCGGAGGGTCAGGAGCTGGCGGCGGAGGTGCAGGCGGAGCTGCCGCCGCAGTAGGTGATGTCCCAGTGGTTGCTTTCGCGGGCGTAGACGTTGCCCGCCGCAGAGCGGTAGCGCACCGCGCCGTCACCCCGGTTGGAGATGTGGGTGAAGCTGCCGGTGATGTAGTTGCTTACGCACGAGTACGGGGTGATGTCGGCCTTGTAGCCGTTGTAGTGGCTGTACGTGCCCGAGGCATGCCCCACCTCCGTGCCGCCCGTGACGTTGATCGAGCAGCCACTGGTCCTCTTGAGGGTCACGAGACCGTCGACGGTGGCTTGGTTGATCTGCTCGAACGACGTGCAGGTGGAGTTGGAGCGGGTGGTGCAGTTGCCACTGGAGGACCAGCTGACCCCGGCAGCGCGCAGCTGGGAGGCGGCGGCCGACTGCGAGAGCTTGGTGACGGCGAACGCGTTGCCGGGCAGGGCAAGCACGGTGGCGGCACCGAGGGCCCCGGCGACGAGGCCGAGACGGCGCATGCTGCGGATGTTGGGCACGGCGAATTCTCCCTTGTCGGTGGTGCCGGTGCGAGAGCTGCGGTTCGCGGACCGGCAGGGTCTTTGTGCTGCGGCGGGGTCAGTTGACCAGCGCCAGCCAGGTGTCGGGGCCGACGATGCCGTCCGGGGTCAGGTAGCTGCGGGTCTGTAAGGCCACTACAGCGTCATGCGTCGCCGCCCCGAAGGAGCCGTCGACCGACAACCCCGCGCCACGGGCTTTCAGTTCCGCCTGGACCGCGCTGACGGTCGGGCCGTGATCGCCTTCTCTGACAGTGGTGATGAGGGCTTGCCAGGTTTTGGGGCCCACGATGCCGTCGGGGGTGAGCTGGTTGCGGGTCTGGAAGGCCGCCACGGCGTCATGCGTGGCCGCCGCGAAGAAGCCGTCTACAGACAGTGTCGCGCCATGGGCGTTGAGGAGGTACTGGATGGTGGTCACCTGGCGGCCGCTGTAGCCCTGCTGGACGACCGGCCAGGCGCCGGCCGGTGGCAGCGGCGGGGGCGGCGAGTAGGTTCCGTTGGCGGCGAGGTCGTGCAGGTCCTGCTCGGTGCCGTTGAACACGTCCTGGTCACCGGGAAAGGTGCCGGAGTCGGAAGTCTGCCAGAAGGCGTACGTGGACCAGCCGTTGGGCAGCGGGTGCGGGGTTCCGGTCCAACTGCCGATCCAGATCAGGTTGGTGGCGGCGAAGGCGGAGGAGTTTCCGGTGCACTGCGACCACCATGAGGTGGTGGTGTTGATCACCGGGTGGCGGCCGGTGCGGCGCCGGTATTCGGTGTCGAACGAGGCGATCCAGCCGACCGCGGCACTGCGGCTGACGCCGTAGCAGGTGGAGAGGCCCGGCGTGGCCTCGATGTCCAGGACGCCGGGGAGGGTCTTGCCATCGGGTTGCCAGGCGCCTCCGTGATCGACGAAGTAGTCCGCTTGGGCGCTGCCGGAGGACTTGTCCGGCCTGGCGAAGTGATAGGCGCCGCGGATCAGGCCGACCGCCCCCGCACCGTCGTACTGCTGGGAGAAGCGGGAACTGATGTAGGACGTGCCCTCGGTCGCCTTGACGTAGGCGAAGGAGGCTCCGTCGGCGGCGACCGCGGACCAGTCCACGGTCTCCTGGTGGGCGCTGACGTCGAGCCCTCGCACAACAGCGGCCGCGGCCTGCCGCGCCCGCGTCTCCGGGGTCGTTGCCGATGCCGCGACCGAAGTGACGAGCAGTGCGGTGGTGACAGTCACCGCGATCACCCCACTGAGAAGCCCTGCCCGCACACCGCTTCTTGGCACAACCCGCCGTAAAGGGCGAGAAGTTCTGAGAAGAAGCGTCATTCATGGAATCCCTTCACTCGTTTCGCGTCCTGTACCTCTCACCGCTGGCACCCTGCTCTATGGCCCCTCTGTGACGGCGTCGTTCGCCCGCCCCCGGAGCCGCGTGCCGAAGGCAACAGGCCGCTGCAGGCGGCGGACGCGGCCACGGCCATGTCCGGAAGCGTCCGTCGTCGAGCCTGCCCGGCTGCCGTCCTGCCTCATGCTCGGGTCCGAACCGTTGTTGCGCACGCCTGCATCGCCGAGTGCAACAAACGTCGCAGCAGGTCGACCGCAGGCGCCGATCGGCTGAAACAAGCTGGTCAGAGGTGCGACGGTGATGAAGAAGGTGCCATGGTCGTCCCTCACGGGTGGCATCGACCATGGGAGACGGGATGGGGCGTAGTGAAGGACCGCTGGACCCGTCGGCCGGGCCGGTCCAGCGCTTCGCGTTCGACTTACGCAAGCTGCGCCAGGAGACCGGAGGCCTCACCTACCGGGCCATGGCGCAGCGCACCGGCTATTCGGTCGCCACCTTGTCCAGGGCGGCCGCAGGTAGTCAACTGCCATCCTTGCAGGTGGCATTGGCCTACGTACGGGCATGCGGGGCGGATCCCGAGGAATGGGAGCCTCGCTGGCAGGCGGTGGCACGGGAAATGGCCGCCGAGCCGGAGCTTGCCGATGACACGGACGCCCCGTACCGAGGACTGACCCGCTTCGAACCCAGCGATCGCAATCTCTTCTTCGGGCGCGACCAACTCGTGGCCCGACTCACCGAGCGGGTGAGGGTCTGCCGCATGATCGTGGTGGTGGGCGCATCCGGCAGCGGCAAGTCCTCCCTGCTGCGCGCAGGACTCCTCCCGTCCCTTCAGGAGCAGCAGCCACCTGAGTGTCGACTGGCAGCCATACGGATCCTCACCCCAGGGCCCCGCCCGGCGTTCACCCACGCTCACGCGCTGACGGCGAGTCAGAATGCTGGCGACACGCTGGTCGTGGTCGACCAGTTCGAGGAGCTCTTCACCCTGTGCTCGGACCCAGCGGAGCGCGCGGCATTTCTCGACCTGCTGGTCAAAGCGGTGGAACCGGAGAGCAGACTGCGGGTGGTGATCGCGGTACGGGCGGACTTCTTCAGTCGCTGCGCCGAGCATCGCCCGCTCGCCGCTGCCCTCACCGACGCCACCTTCCTGTTGGGCCCCATGGGGCCGGCCGAACTGCGCGAGGCGATCGTCAAACCCGCCGCAACCGCGGGGCTGATCGTGGAGCGCACGTTGACGGCGAGGATCCTCGAGGACGTCGCAGACGAGCCTGGCGGACTGCCGCTGATGTCCCACGCGTTGCTGGAGACCTGGCGTCGCCGCAAGGGCCGCACCCTCACTCTGGCCGCCTACGATCTGGCGGGCGGGGTCCACGGCGCTCTCACCCACACCGCCGAAGAGCTGTACACCCGCTTCTCACCGGAGGAGGCCGAGGTCGCCCGGCGTATCCTGCTGCGACTGATCACGCCTGGCGAAGGGGCTCAGGACACCAGTCGTCCTGCCGAGCACGCCGAACTGCAGGCGCTGGGCGCCACCGGCCGGCTCACCGACACCGCCTCGGTACTGGAAGAACTGGCCCGCGCGCGGCTCGTCACACTCGACGGCGACATGGTGCACCTGGCGCACGAAGCGTTGATCACCGCTTGGCCGCGCCTGCAGTCCTGGATCGACGGTGCCCGCGAACGGCTTCGGGTCCACCGCCAGCTCACCGAGGCCGCCCGGGCCTGGGACGCGCTCGACCAGGACACCGGGGCCCTGTACCGCGGCACCCGCCTCGTCACAGCCGAGGAGTGCCTGACCGGTTGTCGCGCGGACCTCACGCCGTCTGAGGCCGCGTTCCTCGACGCCAGCATCGCCGCCCGCGAGCAGGAGCGGCGGGCGGCGGCTCGCACCGCCCGGCGCATCCGTGCGCTGTTGGCTGCTGTGTCCGTTCTTCTGCTCCTGGTGTCGACGGTCGCTGTCATCGCCTTCCAGCAACGCTCGCTGGCCCGCGCCGGCCGGGACCGCGCGGTGGCCGAGCAAGTGGTGGCCGAGGCGGGCCAGGTCAATGCGACCGATCCGTCTCTGGCAGCGCGCATGTACGTGGCGGCGCACCGGCTGCGGTCGGATCGCGAAGCCGCCGCGGGCCTGCTGGACACGCAGAACATCGCGCTGTCCTCCGTACTGTCCGGACACTCCGGGGCGGTGTACGCGGTGGCGTTCTCACCGGACGGGCGCACCCTCGCCACCGGGGCCGCCGACGACACCATCCGGCTGTGGAGCCTCGCCGACCCTGCGTACCCCGTCCCGCTCGGCAGGCCGCTGACCGGCCACACCGACTGGGTGTACTGGCTGCAGTTCTCGCCGGACGGCCACACCCTGGCCAGCGCCGGCCGGGATCGTACCGCCCGGCTGTGGGACGTCCGCGATCCGGCGCATCCGAAGGCTTCGGGCAGGCCGCTGCTCGGTCACCGCGGCATGGTCTTCTCCGTGTCGTTCAGCCGCGACGGACGCATCCTGGCCACCGCCGGCCAGGATCACACCGTACGGCTGTGGGACGTCTCCGACCCGGCGCACGCCAAGGCCCTGGGACACCCGCTCACCGGGGCGAGCGAAGCCGTCGCCTCCGCCGCCTTCAGCCCGGACGGCCGGACGGTGGCGGCCCCGGGTCACGATCACCTGATCCGCCTCTGGAACGTCACCGACCCGACCCGGCCGAAGCTGTGGCGGACGCCGCTGAGCAACCCGGATGTCGTCTACGCGGTCGCCATCCGCCGAGACAGCAAGCTCATGGCCAGCGTGGGCAACGACGACAAGGTACGGCTCTGGGACCTGTCCGACCCCGCGCACGCCAAGCCACTGGGCCGACCGCTGATCGGTCACACCGACACCCTGCTCGCGGTGGCGTTCTCACCGGACGGCCGGACCCTCGCCACCGCCGGCGCGGACCACACCATCCGGCTGTGGGACGTCACCGACCCCCGGCATCCAGCCCCGTTCGGGCAGTCGCTGATCGGGCACACCGGATTCGTCAACTGGCTGGCGTTCAGCCCCGACGGGCGGTCGCTGGCCAGCGTGAGCGACGATCACACCGTACGGCTGTGGCATCTGCCGCGCGCCGTCCTGGCCGGTCATCTCGGCAGCATCACCGGTATCGCGTACGGCCCGAACGGCCGTGTCCTGGCTGGCGCGAGCGCCGGACGGGTACGGCTGTGGGACGTCCGCGATCCGGCGGGCGGCAGGCAGCTGAGCGAGCTGCCGGACCAGCACCTCGCCATCCGGGTGGCGTTCCAACCGCGGGGCCGGTTGCTCGCCGGCGCCGACAGTGACGGCACCGTGTGGCTGTGGGATGTGTCCACCCCGGGCCGCCCCCGGCGGGCAGGCCTGATCCACACCGGCGGCGCCGACCAGGCCGACGGCGTGCTGGCCTTCACTCCCGACGGGCACGTGCTGGTCACGGGTGGCCCCAAGTACAGCCTCCGGCTGTGGAACGTCACCGACCCCGCACGCCCCGCCGCCCTCGGCACCTCACTGACCGGCCACATCAGCCTCGTCCACTGGGCGGGCGTCAGCCCGGACGGACACACGCTGGCCAGCACCAGCGAGGACGACAAGGTCCGCCTGTGGGACATCCGCGACCCGGCCCGCCCTGAGCCCCTGCCGGACCTCCGCACAGGTGACACAGGCGGCACCCTGTGGGGCGCCTTCAGCGCTGACGGACGGCTGCTGGCCACCGCCGGCGTCGGCCACGACGTACGCCTGTGGAACGTCAGTTCCCCCGCGCACGCCTCGGCCATCGGTAGCTCACTGACCGGGCACACCGGCCGGGTGGCCTGGGTGGACTTCAGCGCCGACGGCCGCACGCTGGCCTCCGCCGGCGAGGACCGCAGCGTCCTGCTGTGGGACCTGACCGACCTCACCCGGCCGGTCCCCTGGGGCAGGGCGCTCACCGCAGGGCACACCGAAGCGATAGCGACGGCCGCGTACCGCCCGGACGGGCAACTCCTGGCCACAGCCGGACCGGACGGCACGATCGAGTTCACGCCCTTCGGCCTCGGCCGGGCGATCCGCCGCATCTGCGCCACCACCGCCGGTCAACTCACTCCGACGCAATGGCGGGACTACGTACGGGAACTCCCCTACGCTCGACCATGCCGTGCCTGACGAGCCCCACCTCGCACTGTCGGCACCCCGGCCCCGCGCTCCCGCGCCGGGTGCCGACCGGTTGGCTCACACGACGTACGCGCCTGACGCGCACGCGCCACTCTCGCCGATCCGTGTTCCGACGGACGCTCCCCACCTGCGTGGCAGATCGATCCCAACGTCCCGCTTCCCGGGTCAAGGACGGATCCGGCAGTCCGTCCGGAGCCGGATCACCCGAGCGGGACACCCCTTTCCCCAGCCCCACAGTCGACAAGCCCAGCTCACCAGCAGGGATGAGCGAGCCTTGCCGCCGGCCTGCCTGCCGATGTTTGTTTCACGTTGAGACAGGGCCTGCGCAACAACCTGCCGACCCAGAACCTGGTGTTCAGCGGAAGGACCACATCGGGCTCGTGACGTCCTGCGACGACACCTACGTCTGCACGGTCGAAGGTAACCGCTCCAACCAGGTCAAGCGGCCCGAGTACTCCCGCTCCAGCCATCCGGTCTGGGGCCAGGCTACCCGGCCCGGGACCACTGACCCGCTGTCTGCGCACCTCACGGGGGTAGGTACTCGGTTCACGGGCGTTCACCCCTCAACATCCACCGGACGGAAGTACACGATGCGTCTTGGCATGACTCTGCCCTTGTCGCTGGCTGCCCTCACGATCGCCACGGGGCTGATCACCACCACGGCATCCGCCGAAGCGGCCGCCACCCCGGCCACGGTCGCAAGCGGCATCGACACGACCGTGGACGGCGGCAGCAACCTGCGCCGCGGCCCTCACCTGAACAGCCACGTGGTCGGCACCACCAAGGGGAAGAGCGAATTCGCCGTGCAGTGCTACGAGCGAGGCGACTACTACAACGACGGCAAGTACCGCACGGACTTCTGGTACTACGGCACCGTCTTCGACAAGCACGACAACCCGGAGCACGTCTACTACGGCGTCTACTCCTGGGGTGGCAACGTGAACACCCCGCACGACCCGCCGGCCGGTCTCTCCAAGTGCTAGCAGCACCGGCCGTAGCGCGCCGGGCGACCTGGTCCACGGCGGCCTCACCGGGCCCTGCGCCCGGGGAGGCCGCGGCGATCCGCCACACCAGGGCCCCGGACGGCATGCGGCCGAGCACCTCCCCTGTCCCTGACTCCAACCGCGTCGAGGTCTGTCCGCCATGGAACGTTCCGTATCGAAGCGCTCACTCGGGCAACAGGTCTTGCCGGCCGCGGCCCTCGTCTGCGCTGCACTGCTGGGGGACCCCAGCACCGCTCATGCGAACCCACCGTCCTTGTCCGTGGCGGCAACATGCCACACGGCTCACGGCCTGCCCACGGAGATCTTGCGATGGGGCAGCACCGGAAGCTGCGTGGAGTACCTGCAGGGCAAGCTCGCCGTCACAATCGACGGACTCTTCGGCCGCGAGACGTACCGCGCGGTCGTGGCCACCCAAGAGCACTGCGGGCTGCAGGCAGACGGGATCGTCGGGCCCAAGACGTGGGACGCCCTCCTGAACTGGTGCCGCGAGTAGGCCGTAGAGGGACGGCAGCATGGAAAACCGCCTCAGGTCCGGGGCCGGCGGCCGAGGACCCCGCGAGTACCTCGTCCCACCGCTGCTCTCGTAGCGCCGAGACCAGGAAAATGCCATCCACATCGCAGGGAGGGAACATGGGAAAGCAGAAGGTTGCCCGGTTATCTGTGGCTGCGGCTTTGCTCGCCGGCGGAGTCATAGCGGGCGCGACTGGGTCGGCCAATGCCTCGGACCAGCGGTCCGGCGCCACCGCCCAGAGCTGCTACGAAGGTGCCCACTACGAGATGTTCTGGGGTGTCGGCGTCGGCCGCAACGCCTTCTGGCCTGAGCAGGGGACCTACGCCACCACGACGCCGGCCTGTGCAGACATCAACGTCAGGCCCGATCGAAGCTACTCCTTCACCGTCTGTTTCAAAGCTACTGGGAGGTGCAATGGGTGGCACTACGCCCCGGCGGGACGGTGGACTGTCGTCGCCTCCCGGGTTCTGGACGGCACGAAGTTCTACCTCCAAGCAAACGAGCCGGACAGCATCGGGGCCTACCTCGCCTACTGAGGGCCCGCGGACCACATCGTGGCCGACCTCGCCGCGGCACCTCGGACGAGCCGACCCAGCACGCACGCCGATGGCCGGTACGGCGTAGGCTCATGGCATTTGCCCCCAGCGCAGCCGTCGAGGTGGAGGCGAGCGAGGTCTGCGCACCACAGGCCGGCATCCCGTAGGCCGTGGCCCGCCCGAGGAGTTCGGATGGTTGCGGGCGATCAGCCGGCCAGGTGTGTGAGCGTGCAGCGGGACTCGCCGGAGCCGATGAAGGGCTTCGCCGGTTTCCTCCGCCAGGACCTCGACGCCGTCACCGCCGGATTCACCCTGCCGTGGAGTTTCGAGCCACGAGCCTGCCGCCGGCGAAGCCGCGGCTGTCCGCGCCGACGACGGCGTGCGCCCTGACGGACTGCGAGTCGATCACACCGGCCATGGGCTGCGCGTCCCGCCCCAGCTCGTCGCGGACCCTTCCGCGCAACCGGTTGTGGAATTCCTTGAGCAGGGCGTTGTCGCGCCAGCGGCGGAAGAATGCGTAGATGCGGGCCCAGGGCGGAAAGTCGACCGGCATCGCCCTCGACTTGATCCTGTGGTCCACGAGGCAGCCGCTCGGGACCCGCTGGTTGGTGACCCCCTGTCATGGAAGGTGGCCTCTGGTCTTCCCCTCGAAGGCCGGGGGCCACCGTCGATGCCAGCCGGCTACCGCAGCCTTCACACATCGCTCTCCGCGGGACAGGCGGCCCGGCCGCCGCGTTGGCGATGGTGTTCAAGCTGGTCGAGTCCGCCCAGGAACGCTGACGGGCCATCACCGGAGCCTCCCTCGTCGCCCTGGTTCGCTCCGGCGCCAAGTTCAAGAACGGCGTCCTGGTCGAGCGCAAGGAGGCCGCCGCAGCGTGAACAGCAGGGCCTATGCTGCGGGGATGATCAAGCCCATTGAACTCGTCATATTCGACTGCGACGGCGTGCTGGTCGACAGCGAGCGCATCGCCGCTCGTGTCCAGGTCGCCCTCGGAGCCGAGCTGGGTTGGCCGCTGACCGAGGACGAGGTCGTGGACCGGTTCATCGGGCGCTCGCACGCCGCCATCCACGACCAGGTCGCCGCACAACTCGGCCCGGACACGGCCGCGATCTGGTCGGAGAGGTTCGAGCACCTCCACCGGGAGGCCGTGGACGCAGGGCTTGCCCCGGTGGACGGCTTGCCGGAAGCACTCGACGCGCTCACTCTGCCGACATGCGTCGCCTCCAGCGGCTCCCACGACAAGATGCGGCACACCCTGGGCCGCACCGGGCTCTACGAACGCTTCGCAGGCCGCATCTACAGTTCCACCGAAGTCTCCCGCGGCAAGCCCGCGCCCGACCTGTTCCTGCACGCCGCCCAGCAGATGGGCGTCGATCCCGAAGCGTGCGTGGTCGTCGAGGACAGCCAGCCCGGCGTCCGCGCTGCCCGCGCCGCCGGCATGCGAGCCTTCGGCTACGCAGGAGGGCTCACCCCGGCCGTACGCCTCGAAGGCCGCGACACCGTCGTCTTCTACGACATGCGCGAGCTGCCGCCTCTCATCGCCGAGCGGCAGCTACCTCTCCACCAGACACTGCCCAGCCACAAGATCTGACAATTGCTCGCGACTACCCAATGGATGGGCCCTGACGGCCCAGCATCCGATCAGCCGTTCGTGACCCCGGCTACCCACGAGGTCCTCAGTCTTTTCAGGAGCTCTCGCGGACTCCCGGTGAGCTGGGAGGTGCCCCTCGTGAGGGGCTCAGACCACTCACATCCTCAACCCGGACGCATACGCGCCGCCGTCAACGACACGGGGCCGGTGAGCCCGTCTGGTCAAAGGGCTCCGGGCCCGGTGGTGCCTCAGGCTTCACCAGCCCCGTACCTCACCCTTAGGTGGTGCTTACTGCCCGCCTTCCCGCGGCCGACCGGCGACGGGCCCGTGGCCTCGCCCCCCTTTTTTCACGCGGATGTGGGAGGCATCCACGCAGGCCCGGGACCAGTCCAGCTCGTCCGCCGCGTGCAGGTCGGCGAGCAGGAGACGGTGCAACTGGGCGAAGACGCGGGCCTCATCCCACCGGCCCAGCCGGCGCCAGCAGGTCTGACCCGAGCCGAACCCCGGCTCGAGCGGCAGTAGTTGTCAGCTCACGTCCTTGTAGAGGACGTACAAGATGCCCTGCAGGCACAGCCGGTCGCCCAACGGCTTCGGGCCGGGCGCCTTCTCCGGCCAGGGCGGCAGAAGGAGGCTCGAGCAGCGCCCACAAGTCGTCGTCCAGGATCCACGGCCGGTTCCTCACGTCTCACGAGCGGCGGAATCGTCGTCCTGGTCACGGCCGACCAGCACACGTCCACGAGATCGTGTTACGAGCTCTTGGTGATTCATAGGTCGGTGGAGCTTATCCTCCGGTCGCTGCGGCGGTCTGAAGGTCGCGGTGGATCGGTGTCCGGGAGCCGGTCAGCGGCACGCCGGTGCCGCCCCGCCTGGCGGCGACGATCTCCGCCGCGATCGACAGGGCGGTCTCCTCGGGCGTACGGGCGCCGAGGTCGAGGCCGATCGGAGAGCGCAGTTTGGCCAGGTCCCGGTCGCTCACGCCTTCGGACCGCAGACGCCGGTTGCGGTCCTCGTGGGTGCGGCGCGAGCCCATCGCGCCGACGAACGCCACCGGCATGCCGAGGGCCAGCTTGAGCAGGGGTACGTCGAACTTCGCGTCGTGGGTGAGGACGCACAGGACCGTGCGGGCGTCGGTTCCGGTGCGCCGCAGGTAGCGGTGCGGCCAGTCGACGACGACCTCGTCGGCGTCGGGGAAGCGGGCCCGGGTGGCGAAGACTGCTCGGGCGTCGCACACGGTCACGTGGTAGCCGAGGAACTTGCCGGCCCTCGCCAGCGCCGAGGCGAAGTCCACGGCGCCGAAGACGATCATGCGCGGTGGCGGCACGTGTGACTCGACCAGCAGGGTGAGGCCGCCGGGGCAGTGCGAGCCGTCCGCGGAGATCTCCACCGTGCCGGTGCGGCCCGCCTCCAGCAGGGCGCGGGCCTCGGCCGCCGCCGTGCGGTCCAGGTCCGGGCGGCCGCCGAGAGCGCCCTCGTGCGTGCCGTCGTGCCGCACCAGCAGGGCGCGGCCCAGGAGTTCGGCCGGGCCGCGGGCGACCCGGGCGAGAGCCGCCGGCCGGCCCTGGGCGGCGGCCGCCACGGCAGCCGCGAGGACCGGCCGGGCAGGCGCCTGGCCGGAAACCGGCGTGACCAGCACCTCGATCGTGCCGCCGCAGGTAAGGCCGACGGCGAAGGCGTCCTCGTCGCTGTAGCCGAATCGTTCGAGCACGCTCTCCCCGGTCCGCAGGGCCTCCAGGCACAGGTCGTACACCGCGCCCTCGACGCAGCCACCGGAGACCGAGCCGATGACGGTTCCCGCACCGTCCACGGCGAGGGCGGCGCCGGGACCGCGTGGTGCGCTGCCGCCGACGGCCACTACGGTGGCGACGGCGAACTCCCGGCCCTCCTCGATCCACCGGTCCAGCTCCTCGGCCAGGTCAAGCATCAAGTGCTCCCGCTGCCACGGTCAGGACCCGGTCCGGCCGGATGGGCAGGGCGCGGTGGCGCACGCCGGTCGCGTGCCAGACCGCGTTGGCGACTGCGGCCGCGGCGCCAACGATGCCGATCTCGCCGATGCCCTTGATTCCGACCGGGTCGTTCGGGTCGGTGTCGTCGATCCAGTCGGCCTCGACGTGCGGGACGTCGGCGTGGCTGGCCACGTGGTAGCCCGCGAGATCTGCGCCGACGTGGCCGCCCGAGGCGCGGTCCCGTACGGCCTCCTCGTGCAGCGCCATGGAGATGCCCCAGATCATGCCGCCCACGAGCTGGCTGCGCGCGGTGAGCGGGTTGACGATCCGGCCCGCCGCGAAGATCCCGAGCATGCGCCGCACGCGCACCTCGCCGGTGGTGACGTCCACGGCCACCTCGGCGAACTGGGCTCCGAAGGAGTGGCGCTCGGCGGGCGCGAGCGAGCCGATGGCCTCGGTGGTGTCCGACCGCACCGTGATGCCATCCGGGGGGATGTCGGCGCCCAGGCCCAGCCTGTCGCGCAGTTCCTCGGCCGCGGCCGCGACCGCCCAGGACCAGGAGCGGGTGCCCATGGAACCGCCGGCGATCATCGCCGGTCCGAAGTCGCTGTCACCGATGCGGACGCGGACCCGCTCCAGGGGCACGCCCAGCGCATCGGCGGCGACCAGAGTGAGTGCGGTACGGGCGCCGGTGCCGATGTCGGCTGCGGCGATCCGCACGGTGAAACCGCCGTCCGGGTGCGCGGTCACGGTGGCCGTGGAGGGCGCCGCGCCCGCGGGGAAGGACGCTGCCGCGGTGCCGGTGCCGAGCAGCCAGCGGCCGTCCCGGCGCAGGCCCGGGCGCGGGTCCCGGTCCGCCCAGCCGAACCTGCGGGCGCCCTCCCGGAAGCAGGCGGCCACGTTGCGGCCGGCGAAAGGCAGGCCGGAAACCGGTCCCCGCTCGGGTTCGTTGCGCAGCCGCAGCTCGACCGGGTCGATGCCGCCCTTCTCGGCGAGTTCGTCGAGGGCCGCCTCCAGCGCGAAGGAGCCCGGCGCCTCACCCGGGGCCCGCATGAACGTCGGGGTGGGCACGTCGAGCCGGACCACGCGGTTGGCGGTGTGGTGGGCGTCGGCGTCGTACATCACCCGTGCCACCCCGGCGCTCGGCTCGACGAACTCGTGCACGGTGGAGGTGAGGCTGAGGGAGCTGTGCTCCAGCGCGCGCAGCCGCCCCTCGGCGTCGGCGCCGAGCCTGACCCGCTGGATGGTGGGACTGCGGTAGCCGGCCAACGAGAACATCTGACGGCGGGTCAGGACGACTCGCACCGGGCGCTGCAGGACGGTCGCGGCCATCACGGCGGCCACCTGGTGGGCCCGTACGCCCTTGCTGCCGAAGCCGCCGCCGACATGCTCGGAGCGCACCCGAACCGACGCCGGGTCGAGCGAGAAGAGGTTCGCGAGTTCGCCGATGACCCAGGTGGCGCCCTGGTTGGAGTCGACCACCTCGAGCCGGCCGCCGTCCCAGTGGGCGGTCGCCGCGTGCGGCTCCATCGGATTGTGGTGTTCTTCGGGGGTGCGGTACTCGGCGTCCACGACGACGGCCGACGCGGCCAGTTCGGCGTCCAGATCCCCCTTCTCCGTCACGGCCGGCATGTGCCCGTCCACCGGGTAGGCGCCCGGGTGGCCCGCGCCGAAGTCGATGTCGTGGGGCTCCTGTTCGTACGTCACCACGAGCGCCTCGGCGGCCTCTCTGGCCTGCTCGGACGTCTCGGCCACGATCAGGGCCACCGGCCAGCCCAGATGCGGCACCCGGTCGTGCTGGAAGACGGCGCAGGTCGGGTCCGGCTTCATGCCCATCAGGCCGGTGTAGTCGGTGTTCACGCGCAGGGCGTTGCGGTGGTCGAGGACCGCGAGGACGCCCGGCATGGCGAGGACGGGACCGCTGTCGATGGAACGGATACGGCCACGCGCGACCGTGGAGAGCACCAGCCAGCCGTGCGCGAGGTCGGCGAAGGGGATCTCTCCGGCGTAGCGGGCCGCGCCGGTGACCTTGTCCCTGCCCTCCACGCGGGTGTGGGCGGTGCCGACGGAAGGCGCCTGCGTGTGTGTCGCGGTGGTGACGGTGGTCATCGGGCGGCCTCCTGTGCGAGTCGGGTGAGCTCGGCCACGACGAGGTTGCGCATGAGGGTCACCTTGTATCCGTTCTGGGGCAGTGGCCGCGCCGCCGCCAGTTCGGCGTCCGCCGCGGCGGTGTAGGTCCCGGCGTCGGCCGGAGCGCCGATCAGGACGCGTTCGGCGGCCAGGGCTCGCCAGGGCCGGGAGGCGACGGCCCCGAACGCCAGACGCGCGTCGCGTACGACGCCGTCCCTCACGTCGAGCGCGGCCGCGAGCGAGCCGATGGCGAACGCGTACGAGGCGCGCTCGCGCACCTTGCGGTAGCGGGAGTTGGTGGCGACCGGGACGGGCGGCAGGACGACGCCGGTGATCAGGGCGCCCGGCGGCAGGGCGGTCTCGCGGTGCGGGGTGTCGCCGACGGGCAGGTAGAAGTCCGCCAGTGGCGCCTCGCCCGGCCCGTCGGCGGTCTCGAAATGGACGACCGCGTCGAAGGCGGCGAGCGCCACGGCCATGTCGGAGGGGTGTACGGCGACGCAGTTCTCCGACGCGCCCAGGATCGCGTGGTTGCGGTGCTCGCCCTCGACGGCGGGGCAACCGCTGCCCGGGACACGCTTGTTGCAGGGCTTGGTGACGTCGGTGAAGTAGCCGCAGCGGGTGCGCTGGAGCAGGTTCCCGCCGACCGTGGCCATGTTGCGCAGCTGCCCGGAGGCACCGGCCAGCACCGCCTGGGCCAGCGCCGGGTAGCGGCGACGGACCTCGGGGTGCGCGGCCAGGTCGCCGTTGGTGACGGTGGCGCCGATGCGCAGGCCGCCCTCCGGCGTCGGCTCGATCTGATCCAGCGGAAGTTCACGGATGTCGACGAGCCGGGCAGGGCGTTCGACGCCGGACTTCATGAGGTCGACGAGGTTGGTGCCGCCGCCGAGGAAGCGGGTGTCCGGATCGGCACCGAGCAGCGCCACGGCGCCGGCGACGTCGGACGCCCGCCGATAGTCGAACTCCCTCATGCCACGGTCTCCTTCGGCTCCGTCCCGAGGCCCGCGCGCCCCGCGTCCGGCTGCGCCTCGGCCGCCTGGGCCACGGCCTCGACGATCGAGACGTAGGCGCCGCAGCGGCACAGATTGCCGCTCATGCGCTCACGGATCTCTTCGGCGGTCAGCGGCGGTGGTCCGGCCTCGGGCCGGATGTCGTCGGTGACGGCGCTGGGCCAGCCCGCCGCGTGCTCCTGGATCACCCCGATCGCCGAGCAGATCTGTCCCGGAGTGCAGTAGCCGCACTGGAAACCGTCCAGGTCGAGGAACGCCTGCTGCACGGGATGCAGCTGATCGCCCTCGGCGACGCCTTCGATGGTGGTGATCTCCCGGCCCTCGGCCGCCACGGCCAGTTGCAGGCAGGACACGGCCCGGCGGCCGTCCAGCAGGACCGTACAGGCGCCGCACTGTCCCTGGTCACAGCCCTTTTTCGAGCCGGTCAGCGCGAGGCGCTCGCGCAGTGCGTCGAGCAGGGTGGTGCGGTGGTCGACGGGCAGTGTGTACTTCTCGCCGTTGATGTTCAGGGTGATGACACTGGACGTCGATGAGGCCATGAGCAGCTTCTTTCGCATTTCCAGGGCAGATGGGGCGTTTCAGCAACCGGGATACCGGGTGGGTGCGCAGGGTGTGTGGTGCGGGACTGTGCCGCAGAGTGGGGCGGCGATGCGTGGTGCTGGAACCGAAGGGGACCGCGGACTGCCACAGGGACGCGTCCGCAGCTATCGTGTACAACAACCGGACAGCTGTCCGCTAACTGGAAAACGTAACGGACAACTGTCCGCTTAGCAAGGGCGAGGTTCGGCCACGAACCCTCAGGAAGGACGAGTGCCGCAGATGAACGACGCACCCCGGCGCTCGGACGCCCAGCGCAACCGCGAGCGCATCCTGGAGGTGGCACTCGCAGAGTTGTCCCGTTGCGCGGACACGCCACTGAGCGCGATCGCCAAGAAGGCCGGCGTCGGCCAGGGCACCTTCTACCGCAACTTCCCCAACCGCGAGGCACTCGTCCTGGAGATCTACCGGCACGAGATGCAGCAGGTCGCCGACAGTGCCGCCCACCTGCTCCGGACCCGGCCACCCGCGCAGGCCCTGCGCGGGTGGATGGACCGGCTTTCGGAGTTCGCGATGACCAAGGCCGGCCTGGCCGACGCGATCCGGCAGGTCACCAGCGCGCCAGGCAGTCCGGCGAAGCCGGCCCCCACGCCGGTGATCGAGGCGGCGAACTTGCTGCTCCGCGCCAACGAGCAAGCCGGCACCGTCCGTTCCGGCGTCACCGGGGACGATTTCCTCCTCGCTATCGCCGGCCTGTGGCAGCTCGACCCCCGCGACGACTGGCGGCCCCGCGCCACCAGGCTCCTCGACCTCGTCATGGACGGCCTGCGCACGGGAGCGCCCGGCCAGTGAGCACCGCGCCGCCGACCACCGGCGGGCGCGATCGCCAAGACCGTGACCGCCTGCACGACCGCCTGCAGCCCAAGCGGCACCACACCCTTGGGCAACCGGAGCGGCGAGAGGCTCCCGACGCGGCTGTCGCCGAGCCCCGAGTGTCATCCAGAGGATGCGGGGCACGATTGTGTCCGCGACCGGATCGGGCGAGACGATCACCGCTGCCGTGTGAGCGCTGGAGTGCCTCCCCCACCAAAGCCACTGGGGTCAGGTGTCGGCGCATTCGTCTATGACGGCGCAGGCGAGGCGGATGTCGCCCAGGTAGGTGGAGATGCCGTCATCGCCGTGCATGTGGGGCGCGTTCTGGAACCACTGCCGCCACAGGCCGCCCTCTTGGAGGAAGTGGCTGGCCCGGTCGCCATGCAGGACGGAGTCGGTGTAGGCCAGGGCACCCATGGCCGTCGGCTGGTCGTAGGCGAGGTCGGGCCGACGCAGGTAGCGATCCAGGTAAGCGGCAAGCAAGTCGGCGTCCCCTGCGGTGCCGAAACTCGCCAGTGCCACACAGCAGGCCCCGCCCGCGCAGCAGACCTCACTGTGGGACGCCACCTGGAACCGGGTCGGATGAGCAGGGTTTCGACAGCACGCAGCGTTACTGCTCCACAGAAGTTGAGCCAGAGCCCGAGAAGGAACAGCAGACGTTCACCATTTCGGGAGGCGGTCTCTGGGGCTGCGGCCGTTCGGCTTGTTCACGAGTCGCGGCGGCACCGATCGCCGGTGCTCAGTGACGGTACGCGGTCGTCGCGATCTCGATGAAGGATCGGATCAACGGGTTGGCGTCGCCCTCGTTCCACACCGCCACCACTCGGCTCGGCGGCAGGTCGATCAGCGGTACCACGGCCAGCTCCGCGGGCAGGTCGTGTCCCAGCGGGGCCAGGCCGACCGTGCCGTTCCACAGCACGGCCTGCAGGCATTCCTGGACGGCGCGCACCACTGGGCCCTCGCGCGGCCTGCCACCGTTCCAGTACGACTGCCAGACAGGGTCGGTGCCCTGCGGGAACTGGAACCAGCGGCGGTCGCTCAGCTCGGCCAGCCGCAGCCCGTCGCGGCGGGCCAGCGGATCGTCGGCGCGCAGGACCACGCCGACCGGATCGGCTCGCAGCGCACGCACCGTCAGGGCAGTCTCGTCGAACGGCGCCCGCGTCAGCGCGACGTCAACCAGTCCGGCGCGCAGTCCGCAGGTCGGGTCGGTCAGATCGGTGTCGCGGATGCGGATGTCGACGCCGGGGTGGTGTCGGCGGTAGGCGGCGGCCAGCCTGGCCACCCCCGGGTCGGTGCCGTCGCCCAGGATGCCGATGGTGATGGTCGCTACGCCGGCCGCCGCGCTCAGGCGTACCCGGACGCGGTCGGCATGGTCGAGCAGGGCCCGCGCCTCGTCGAGGAGCACCGTGCCCACCGGAGTGAGCGTGACGCCGGCAGGCGAGCGGGCGAAGAGCAGGGCCCCGACATCGGCCTCCAACTGCTTGATCGCCCGGCTCAGCGGGGGCTGACTCATGTGCAGCCGGGTGGCGGCCCGGCCGAAGTGGAGTTCCTCGGCGACCGCCACGAAGTAGCGCAGGGTCCGTAGCTCCACGCTGCAACGATACCCACGAGGTATCGGCTCGGCGGGACGGGTCTTGGACAGCCCTGGAGCCCCGGCGGTGAACTCGTGAGCATGACCGAAGAAGCGAAGACCAGCGAGCCGCAGACCCACCCCCCTGTATCCGTGATGGGTCCCGGCGATGGCGAGATGATCGTTCTGGGTACCACGCGCATGCGGGTTCTGGAGGACGGCAGCCACACCGGGCACCGCCTCGCGATCGCCGAGTCCGTCCTCGCCCCGCACACCCAGGGACCGCCGCAGCACCGCCACGCCCGACACGACGAGGGCTTCTACATCCTGTCCGGCACCGTGCGGTTCACCGTCGGGGACGAGGACTACGACGCCGCCACGGGCACGCTCGTGATGGTGCCACCCGGTACCCCGCACACCTTCGCCAACCTGACCGACCAACCCGCCGTCATGCTCAGCACATTCACCCCCGACCTGTACGTGCAGTACTTCCGGGACCTCCAGGAAGTACTCGCCAGCGGCCGGCCGCTGACGCCACAGGCCAACATCGACGCGATGAGCCGCTACGCGACCGAGCCCGCCACCGACCCCGCCTGAAGCCGACGACACAACACGGCCCCGCCACCCTCCTCTTCGACCGGCAGGGCGGTGGCGCTGCCGCCTTCCAGAGACCGGGTCCCCCGGCCGGGCCCTCACCAGGGCTCTTCTGGGAATCCGACGCCGTGATCCATCGCTGCCAATGGCCCCAGCCACATGCGCCGGACGCGCTCCCCGAGCCGACGGCAGAACATCCGTTGGCGGGCAGTGCTCGCGGCCGCCCCGCACCGCTGTCCACCCACGCCGGCTCGGCCACGGCCGGGTCCAGCCGCGCGTCGGCGACGGCCACCACCTCGGGGAAGACGACCGCGTCTCGCCCGACGATCCGCCGGCGCTCCAGGTCACCTCCGGCGTCGCCGCCCGCGCCGCCGGGGTGTGCGGTGCCGCGTTCAGGCGGCGATGTCAGCGGCCAGGAACGGCTGGAGCAGTGCGAGCAGGGCCTCAGGGCGGTCCAGCGGGATGATGTGGCCGCAGTCCTCGATGACATGGCCGGCCAGGTCGTCGGTGATCGGGCGCAACTGCTGTTCGAGCGCGGCACCGACGGGGTGTGCCCCGATGGCCATGGTGGGCATCGTGAGCCGGGCGGTCATGGTGGCGTCCCTGAGCTGCCGGGCGCTGCGCGGCAGAGCTCGGTAGTAGGAGAAGGCGCGGCGCAAGGCGTCCTGGCCGGTGTAGGCGGCGATGAACGCCTCACGGAGCGCGCCGGGTATGCCGCGACCGAGCGTGCCGTTCTCGAGGAACCAGCCGATGTACCGGTCCTCGTGGCCGGGCAGCACGGATTCCGCGAGACCGGGCTCGGAATGGAAACCGAACCACCACCGGGGTCCGCCCGCCGTGCTCTGCCCGCCGCTCGGCAAGCCGCCGAGAAGCGACTCCATCAGCACCAGGCGCCGGACGAGGCCGGGACGCCGCAGGGCGAGCAGGAAGGCGGGAGGAGCTCCGGCGTCGATACCGGCCACCGCTGCGTCCGTCGCGCCGAGCGCCTCCAGCAGGCATTCGGCGTCCCGCGCGAGCGTCGCGGCGTCGTAGCCCTTTGCCGTGGGCTCCGTGGCGGACGCAGCCTTGTCGCTGCGCAGCCACCGCATGTCCGGTGCGATCACCCGGTGGTGCCGGGCCAGCGGGCCGATGACCGCCCGCCACACCTGCCAGGTGTGCGGAAAGCCGTGCAGCAGCAGGAGGGCGGGGCCTTCGCCGGCGAGGGCCACCTCAACGGCCATGCCGCCTGCGGCGACGGTCCGGATCTCCACGTCCGGATCGAGGTCCGAACCCGCGGTACGGCGGGCGGGCGACGGCATGGGCGGGTGGGGCATCACATCAGCTCCCTTGTAGTAACGAATGGTTACAAGCTGAAGATAGGTGACTAGGATGGGCGCACCAAAACGGCACTTTCCCGAAAGGTGGTGAGCTCCGGGTGACCACCCCTCCCACGGTTCCCGATGCCGCGCGCGGGGACCTCTTCGATCCGGACTGCCCGACGCGTCGGCTGCTCGACAGGATCGGTACGAAGTGGACGTCCATGGCGATCAAGGTGTTGTCCGAGGCTGCTCCGCAGGAGGTGCGGTTCGCCGAGTTGCAGCGCAGGATGCCGGGCGTGTCGCAGAAGATGCTGTCGACCACTCTGCGGAGCCTCACTCACGACGGCCTGGTCTCCCGCCGTGTCGAGGCGACCGTCCCTCCGCGCGTGCACTACCGGATCACCGGACTGGGGTTGTCTCTGGAGGTGGCACTCGCCGCGCTCCGCTCCTGGGCGGAGGAGCACATGGCCGAGATCGACGCCCATCGCCGTACCGAGCCGGACGGAACCGGCGAGAACTGAATCCGCTGCGTACATGGGCCTCTTCGGCGACCCGGGCCACCCGGAGTGGGCGACGGCCTCAACGCCGAAGGGGGTCATCAGATGGACGCGGCTACGGCTCGCTCCCCCACCCGGCCAGCTGCGGTCACTGACGGTCCCTAACCCCACTTACGCGATCAGCGCCGCGCTTCAGCATGCTCACCGGGCCTTCGACCAGTGTTCCTGATCGGCGCCTACGACGTGATCATTCGCGCCCGCGGCGCAGTGACCACCCACCCACCGTGCTGGACCCGCGAACCGAGTCGTTCGGTCCTGCACACATGGCAGCCGCAGCCGATGCCCTTCATCTGCGTCTGTGGAGCAACCCGCCGTTCACAGCTGCGGGGAACGCCACTCCGGGGGCGACACAGGACGGGCCCAGCGGCCAGCTCATGGACGTCTACCAGCCAGCAGACACGTCGGGGCCTGTTCCCGCGCTGCTGCTATGGCACGGCCGGGGCCCCGATGAAAGGGACGTCCTCGCGCCAGTTGCACGCGCTGCAGCGGCGCTGGGCGTCATTGTCCTGGTGCCGGACTGGCGCCGCGACGCCCTGGATGGTGGGCGAACACATCTGGGGGAGTCAGCCCTCTTCGCGCGGCAGAGCGTGTCTGACTTCGGCGGGGATCCCGAGCAGATCGCGCTCGCCGGCTGGTCACTGGGTGGCAAAGCTGCGGTGGGTGACACAGCTCTCAAGGAACGGGGCTGGCAGGTGTCGCTCGACGAGGTCGCGACGGATCACGCCGGCGTCATCACGACCGAGTTCGTTCCCGAGCATGACCGCTGCCTGCCCAGCACCGCCGACCCTGCCGTCGAAACGGGGGCACGGACCGCCGGAGTACTGGCCCAGGCATCCGGAATCACTGCTTACGATCGCCACGTCTGATGTCAGTTCGATACGGGACTGGTGATGCGTTCGATGCGCGGCTCGGCGAGCCTGGTGTAGTCCGCGCCGGAGATGGCCAGCGAGCGGTCAAGGCGGGCGGCGTTGAAGTAGAGGCAGGGCTGGGCAATGACGTCCGGGTCTGCGACGAGTTCAAGTTCGGGGTCGAAGCTGAAGGGCAGGACGGTGCCGGGAACGGCGTGGGCCAGTCGCTCGGCCGTGGCTGCGTCGCAGAAACCGACGTAGCGGGCTGCGAACAGGGTACGGATGGCGTTGAGGTCCACACGCCGGTCGCCGGGGACGACCGCGAGCACGTAGCGAGTGACCCGTCGGTCGATCTTGACGATCAGGATGAGGCATTTCGCGGCTTGCGACACCGGGTGTCCGCGCAGTGCACTGACCGCTTCGGTTGTGCCTTCCGGTTCGTGGTCAATGAGTTTGTACACGGTTGCGGTGCTGTCGAGCAGGTTGATCAGACGCTGGTAGGTGTCGTTGTCCGGCATGGGGCCCCTCTTTGTCGGTGGTGCGGTGGATGCGTTCGATGCTCTGTCCCCAGTACGTTCCGGTGACCATGAGCGCCGCCCCGAGGGCGGCAAGGACGGAGAACTTTTCGCCGCCGAGGCCGATGCCGACCGCGACGGCCCAGACCGGTTCGGTGCCCAGCAGCAGGCTGGCCCGGCTTGCGGAGCTGTTCTGTACCGCCCAGGTCTGGGCGAGGAAGGCGAACACGCTGCAGAACAGGGCGAGATAGACGAGCCGGCTCCAGACCGCGGCATCGATCTGAGTCAGCCTCGGCAGGCCACTTGAGGCCGGCACGGCGAACAGCGCCGAGCCGACGGCCGTCTGGACGGCCGTGAGGCGCAAGGGCCGGAGAACGCGGCCCTTCGTCAGTCGCCCCACGAGCGCAACGTGCACGGCGCGCACCACCGCGGCGGCGAGCATCAGCAGGTCGCCGATCCGGGGAGTCCGGAAGCCGCTGCCGGACATGAGCAGTGTGACGGCCAGCAGGCACACGCCTGTTGCGGCGAAGAAGCGCGGGGGCAGTCGGCCGTTGCCTGCCGTGCGGTCCAGCAGCGGGGTGAGCACGATGGTGAGGCTGATGATCAGGCCGGCATTGGCCGCGCTGGTGTGCGCGACGCCGTACGTCTCGAGAACCAGGACAGCAGCCTGGGTGACCCCCAAGAGGGACCCGACACGCACCTCGTCTCGCGTGTAGCGCCCCTCTTGGCGAACGGTGGCGAGGGCGAAGCAGGCGATCGCCGAGATCGCATACCGCGCGAACAGCACTACCAGGACGGGCAGGGCGTAGGTGGCCGTCTTCGCGGCCAGGTAGCTGGAGCCCCAGACGATGGCGACAAGGAGAAGCACTGCGTCAGTGCGGCGGGCGTGGAACACCCCCCTACGCTGCACTGCTTCCACCCTGAAGCCAAAGACGAGGTTCTTAAACAATCTTGAAGCATCACTACACTGAGAGTGGTGAACGAACGACAGTTGCAGATCTTGCGAGAGCTCGGCGAACTGGGAAGCGTCACCGCGACCGCCGAGGCGTTGTTGATGACCCCCTCGGCGGTCTCCCAGCAGCTACGACTGCTGCAACGCTCGATCCCCGTCCCGCTCACGGAGCGTGACGGACGGCGGTTGGTGCTCACTGATGCCGGGCAAGCCCTGGCCGGCGCGGCCATCGAGGTGGAGACCGCGCTGGCCAGGGCACGGCACACCATCGAGGAGTTCGTCGGCCGGCCGGACGCGAGTGTGTCGGTGGCGGCTTTCCACAGCGCGGCCGCGGCATTCTTCCCCCTGCTGCTGCTTGCCCAGACCGGCCCCGGGCACCCGCAGCTCTCGCTCGCCGACGAGGACGTCGCGCAGGACCACTTCCCGCGGCTGACCCGGGCCTACGACCTCGTACTCGCCCACCGTCTCGACCAGGCGCCACCGTGGCCGGCCACGGTCACCACCAACACGCTGCTGGCGAACCGCTGGACATCGCCCTCCCTGCCGACCACCCCTTGGCCGCCAAACGACGCCTCACCCCGCGAGACGTCGCCGATCAACCCTGGATCACCGTTCACGACGGCTTCCCGCTGATGGCCACCATCGACGCCATCGCGACCGCCGCGAACCGGCGGCTCAACATCGTCCATCGCATCAACGAATTCACGGTGGTCGCCGAAGCCGTAGCCGCCGGAGGCGGCCTGGCCCTGATGCCCCGCTGGACCACGCGTCCGCACCCCGCACTGATCCTCAGACCGCTCAGCGGCGTGCACACCCGACGCCACATCGACGTGCTCCACCGCCCCGAACGTGCCGCACGGCGAGCCGTACGAAGGGTGCTCACCGAACTCCACCATGCAGCCGCGACGATCCAGAACCGAGACGTCAACGCCGGTTCCCTTGCGAAAGAGACAGTCCCTGACGGAGTCTGAAGCGGCGAGGTGCCATCTGGGCCCCCGCGTCCTGGTGGACTTCCCCGACCACCGCCAGGATCTCGGCGGTCATCTCTGCCACCTCCGGGACCATCGGCCCTCGTAGCCGCGCTCCCGGCACCAGCCGAGCCGGGACCGCACCGCCGCCCGGCGGAAGTTCCAGGTGTCGACCGCTGCGGTGCCCCAGAGCAGTTCGAGGGCCTCGCCGTTCTCGTCGTCCGCGCGACCGACACCAGCGGCCGGGCCTCGCCGAGCCGTTCAGCGGTCTTGCCACCCCGATCCCGTAGTTGCGGACCGTGTTCCGATTGCCGAGCGAGCCGAGGAACACGTCCGGCGCCGCACGGACGGTCTACGCCAACCCCGACCTGCCGCAGGGCGCGGTCGACCGGGACGCGTACGTGGCGTGCGTGCTGGAGCAGCTGCACCGGGCCCTGAACAACCGCGACGTGTTCGCCGCCCCGTCGCACCGCTGGTCCAACCCGCGGGCCCGCCTGCTGGCGGGCGCCGAGTGGGACGGCGGGTTCGAGGACGTCCTGGCGGACATCGCCCGCCTGTCCCCGCTCCGGCACCGCAACCTGAACCTGCTCGGCCGCTGCAGCTTCAACGCCTCCGACCCGGCCGCCGGCGCCCTGCGCCCGCTGCGTGACCCGGACGCGCCCGACCTGGAGGGGGACGACGGTGGCGGCCACGGCTGAGCAACATCCGCCGTACGCCTCCCTCTCAGGAGAGACGGCGGGGCAACTACCAGTCAGGCTGGGCGCTTTGGATTGATGGCCTTGTTGACGATCTCGAGACGGTTGCCGTCGAGGTCAGTGACATTCGCTGCGTAGTATCCGGGGCCGAAGTGCGGACGCGGACCGGCTCCGCCATCATCGTGGCCGCCGGCAGCTAGGGCGGCGGAGTAGGTCGCGTCGACTTCGTCCGGGCTGTCGGCGGCCAGGCCGAGGTAGAGGCCGGTCTCGCCTGGCTGCCGCTCACGCAGCCAGATGCTGGCGCCGATGGCCTTACCCGATCCGTAGACCCGGTCGCCGAGTCCGAAGAGGCTGGGGATACCCGGAGTGTCCGATTCGTAGGAGCCGATCTCTTTCCATCCGAGCGGCTTGAGCGCCGCGAGGTAGAAGGCGCTCGCGCGGCCGAGGTCACTCACCGTGATGTAGACGTGGTCGATCATTGCAGTGTCTCCTACGGTTCTGTTCGATAGTTGTGGATCCCACCGAGCCGGTCACGAGGCGGCCCAGACGTGTGCGTTGCGCCTGGCGAACTCGCCGAAGGCGGTGGCCGGCCGGCCGGTGACCTTCTCGATGTCGTCGGAGGGCGTGGCTCCGTTGCCGTCGATGATGGCGCCGGTGAGCCAGCGCATCATCACCGCGAAGTCGGCAGGGATGCCCGCGGCGAGGAGGGCGCTGATCCACGCCTCCTGGTCGATGTCGTGGTAGGAGACGGGGCTGCCACTCACGGCGGCGATGGTGTCTGCGACCTCGCGGAACGTGAGGGCCCGCGGGCCGGTGAGTGCATAGGTGGCGCCCGCATGGGCCTCGGGGGCCAGCAGCGTCTCGGCCGCTACCGCCGCGATGTCGGCCGCATCGACGAAGGCCTCGCGACCACCGGCGCTCGGCGCCGTCAGCACTCCGTCGATGACCGGGAGGTGGTCGTCGGCGAAGTTCTGCATCACCCACGCGGGGCGCAGCACCGCGTGGGTGATGCCGGGCCGGGAGGCCAGGTCGGCCTCGATCGCCGCGATGTCGACGCCCGCCGGCGCCTGGTCGGCGTTGTAGACGCTCAGGTAGGTGACGTGGCGCACCCCGGCCGCCTCGGCGAGGTCCAGGAAGGCGCCGACCTGGGCGGCGTAGCTCAGGCGCAGGGTGGGGGTCACCAGGTAGAGGCGGTCGACGCCGGACAGGGCACCGGGGTGGGTGGCCGGATCGTCCCAGTCGAACCGGACGTCCGCTCCGCTGCGCGCCGCGGCCCGGGGGACGACCCCTCGCTGGCCGAGCCCGTCGGCCAGCAGCGAACCAGTCCGGCCGGTGCCGCCCAGGATGAGTGCGGTGGGAGGTGTCTCGCTGTTCATGACTCCATGCTCACCGCCTGGAGCACGACATTCCATGTGCCCAGCGCTCAACTCTTTACGCGATGCTCTCATGCCTTGACCCTGATACTCGTACTGAGCAAGCTGATCCCATGGACCTGCTGTCTGATCACCTGGTCCGTGCGCGCGCCACAGGCGCGGTGTTCGCCCGGACGGTCGCCGAACCACCGTGGGGACTGCATCTCGGCGGTTCGACTCAGCTGTCGGTGCACACCGTCGTCCGTGGCCGCGGCTACCTCTGGCTGGACACCCCCGGCAGCGCCGTGGAACTCATACCGGGGAGCGTCACGCTGGTGCGCGGCGGGCCGCACCACTACATCGGGCATGAGCCGGGTGCCGCATGCCTGGAGCCGGAGGAGTTCCGGGCCCGCCACACCCGGACGAGCCCCGAGGACAACCCGCAGGCCACGGTGTTCCTGTGCGGCGCCTACCAGTTCTCCGGCGAGGTCGGCAGCGGACTCCTTGACGCACTGCCCCAGGTCCTGACCCTCTCGGCGGCCGACGACGATCCCCTGCGGGACGTGATCACTTTGCTCTCCCGGGAACTGGTCCGGAACGAACTCGCCCAGCAGATCGTCCTGGATCGTCTCCTTGACCTGCTTCTCGTCCTGGCCATCCGCTGCGACTTCCGCCGCAGCGCGACCGCACCCCGCTGGTACCGGGCAGCTGCGGACCCGCGCCTTGCCGCCGCACTCCAGGCCATGCACGAGAATGCGGCTCACCCGTGGACGGTCCCCGAACTCGCCGCAATCAGCGGTCTGTCCCGGGCCGCCTTCGCACGGGTGTTCCGGGAGGCGCTCGGTCAGGCCCCCATGCAGTACCTGACCGAATGGCGCATGACCGTCGCCCGGGACCACCTGCGCGCCGACGATCTCACCCTGCCCCAGATCGCCGACGCCGTCGGCTACGGCTCGCCCTTCGCCTTCGCCGCCGCCTTCCGCCGCCATCACGGACAACCACCCGGAACCTGGCGACAGAGGGAACGAGCGACCGCAGAAACTCGACTGCTCACCAACACCCACCCCGGCCCGTGAGCGTTGCCCTGTCGGTGCCGTCATTTACCGACGGGGGGACCTGACAGGTCCGTCCGAATCCTGTCGACCGAGGCAAGTACGGCTCGAAGGTTCACCTGATCACCGAGCGGACCAGGCCCCCGACGCGAGCCCGGCGAACTGAGCTGCCAAGGGCTTCAGCAACGTCGAGTTCAGTGAGGCCGCTCCCCGATCCGCTCCGCAGCCTTTTCGGCGATCATGATCGTGGGTGCGTTGGTGTTCCCACTGATGACAGTCGGCATGACCGAGGCGTCGACGACACGGAGACGCTCGACTCCGTGGACCTCCAGGTCCGAGTTGACGACGGAGTCGTGTCCGGTTCCCATGGCACAGGTTCCCACTGGGTGATACGCCGTGGCACTCCATCTGCGGACGTGCTCTTCGAGAGCCGCGTCGTCCAGACAGTCCGGGTCACTGGCCGGCAGGTACGACCGCCCCAGGTATTCGGCGAACGGTGCGCAGCGGGCGATGCCTATGACCGCTCTGAGTGCGGCGACCATGACCGACGCATCGGCGGGCACGTCGTAGTACCGGGGATCGATCAGCGGTGGGGCCTGCGGATCAGGCGATGCCAGACGGACGGTGCCGCGGGTCTGCGGGTGCAGGGGGACGCAGTTCATCGTGAACACCGGCCGGTCAGGTTCTTCCTCACCGCTGAGGATGAGTGCCGTGGCCCCTCCCACCAGCTGGACGTCAGGACGGCCTTGGTCGTCCGCGACGTCGAGGAACGCGCCGACCTCGCCGTAGTTGGAGGCGAAGGGCCCGTCGCCGTGTGCGCGCCAGCGTTCGAGGTTGTCCGGGGTGAGCAGGTCCCGGACGATGTCAGTGGAGTTCCGGGTCTCCCACACGACGGGAGCCATCAGATGGTCCTGCAGGTTGCGCCCGACCCCGGGCAGCGGGACTCGGACCTCGATCCCCACATCGTGCAGCTCATCGGGATCGCCTATGCCCGACAGGAGCAGCAGCTGGGGCGAGTTGATGGATCCGCCGCAGACGAGAATCTCCCTGTCGGCGTGAACCGTCCGTTTCTGTCCGTCCCACAGATAGGTGACACCGGCCGCGCGTGATCCGTCGAGTGTGATCCTTGTTGCCAGGGCGTCGGTGCGTACCACGAGATTGGGTCGGCCAAGGGCCGGGCGCAGATAGGCGTCGGCCGTGGACCACCGTCGCCCGTGATGGCATGTCACCTGGTACAGGCCGGCGCCGGCGGGGGACGCACCCGCGAAGTCGTCGTTGCGGTCCAGTCCCCATTCCACGGCGGCGTCCAGCCAGGATCGTGAGAGTTCGTGGGTGTAGACGCGGTCCTCGACGTACAGGGGTCCGTCCGAACCGTGGTAGGGCTCGCCGAGGCGGCGGTTCGACTCGGACTTCATGAAATAGGGTAGGACGTCGTCGTAGCCCCAGCCTTTCGCACCGTGCTCATCACGCCAGCTGTCGTAGTCGTGCCGGTTGCCCCGGGTGTAGATCATGACGTTGGTGGATGATGAGCCGCCCAGTGTCTTGCCCCGGGGCCAGGAGAAGGTGCGCCCCGGCTGGGGCTGCTCGACCGTGCGGTAGCTCCAGTCGGTATGCGATCCGAAGAGCATTCCGAGCGCGGCTGGGATGTGGATGAGTTCGTCGGTGTCGGGGCCGCCCGCTTCGAGGAGCAGTACCCGAACGCGGTCGTCGTGGCTCAGGCGGTCCGCGAGTACGCAACCGGCGCTGCCTGCGCCCACGATGACGTAGTCGAATCCTTCGGTTCCGGTGGAAGTCATGCTGGTTACCTCGCCCGGCGAGCGACCGTCGCCCGGAATCGCCCGGGCCGGGCGGCGGATGCCGGCTGTCGCATCAGGGGTGGTAGATCGATTGGAGCTGCTGGTACGCCTGGAGACCCTCGGGCCCCAGTTCGCTGCCGAGTCCGCTGGCCTTCCTGCCCCCATAGGGGGAGGTGAGGTCGGGAAGGTAACCGTTGAGCCCGACGGTGCCGGTCCTCAAACGGCGGGCCACGTGGGCACCATGGTCCAAGTCCGTGGTCCAGACGGTGCCGGCGAGGCCGTAGGCCGACTCGTTCGCCAGGCGCACTGCCTCGTCCTCGCTGTCGTAGGGCGTGATCGTGAGGACCGGGCCGAAGATTTCTTCCTGTGCGATGGTCGAGGCGTTGTCGACGTCGGCGAATACGGTGGGTTCGACGAACCAGCCTCGATCGAGGTGGGGTGGCCGGCCTCCTCCGGTGGTGAGCCGAGCCCCTTCGTTGAGGCCGGTCTTGATGTAGCCCAGGACCCGTTCGCGTTGGCGTCGGCTGACGAGCGGGCCGATCTGGGTGCCGGGGTCGAGCGCGTCACCGACGACGGCGTCACGGGCCGTCGCCGTACAGAACTCGACGACTTCCCGATGCCTGCTGCGGGGGGCCAGGATCCTGGTACTCGCGTAACAGGTCTGACCGTTGTTCAGCAGACTGGCCATGAAGAACTGCTCTGCGTTCGCGGCGAGGTCGGCGTCGTCGAGGACGACGGCGGCGGACTTGCCTCCCAGTTCAAGCGTCACCGGCCGCAGCAACTCGGCGCAGGCGGCAGCCACTTGGCGTCCTGCTCTGGTGGATCCGGTGAACGACACCTTGTCGATGTCAGGATGGGAGACCAGATGGGCGCCGGTGTCGCGGCCGCCCGGAACGATGTTGATCACGCCGTCGGGGATGCCCGCTTCCTCGACGGCCTCCGCCAGCAGCACCGAGTCGAGGACCGTCTCCGGAGCCGGCTTGAGGACGAGCGCGCAACCGGCTGCCAGGGCCGGGGCCACCTTGAAGAAGGCGATGGTCTGAGGGAAGTTCCAGGTCATGATGGCGGCTACGACGCCTGCGGGTTCCCGCCGGACCAGGGTGGTGCCACGGGGCAGTCCGGCACGCAGTTCCTCGGACGTCATGCTGTCGGCCAGAGCCGCGTAGTAGCGCAGCAGGGCTGACGGCACCACACCTTCGAAGGACCGGGCGACAGTGATCGGCATGCCGTTCTGCGCGCTGACGGCGACGGAGGTCGCCCCCTTCCTGGCATCGAGCGCATCCGCGAGACGGATCATGGCGGCCGCGCGGTGTTCAGGGTCCCAGAAGGCCCAGCCGGCCGGTGCGTCGAATGCGGCACGAGCGGCTCCGACCGCCCGGTCGATGTCGCCTTGGGAACCGTCCGGCACAGCACCGAGATGATCGCCGGTACTCGCGGATACGACGTTGATGGCACGGTCACCGGACGCGTGCACCCAGCGTCCGCCGATGAACAGGTGGAGGGGATCCATGGTGAACTCTCCCCACGGCATGGCCTGTGGGGCCACGACACTCCGTGGTGTTCGATACGTGGATGACCAGCGAGCACGGCGGTGCTCAGCGCGGCACGCAGGCCGCTGCCGGTCATGACTTTCCTGCGCGGTGGCCCGGCGCGTCGAACCTGCGGATGGGCCACATCTGCGACGCCCCTGCGGCTGGTACCGGCCCTGGGGGGACTATTCATGGTTCACGACTGAGTACAGTCGACATTACACCCATCTGGGGTAATCTGTCACCAGATGGGCGAAATGCGGTGGAAATGCCACGGCCGCCGCGGACGAGGGGCAGACTGACGGCTCACATTCCCCTACGAGGCCACTGAGCATCGCGGTCGGCAGACGGGGCCGGTGCGGAACCTCGCACCATGAAAAGGACGCCTCAAGGAGAGGTGGCACATCGTGAGGACATATGGCGGAGCCACGGCGGAAGAGCGCGCCTCGCTCCGCCGTCGGCGCCTCATGGAGAGCGGTCTCGAACTCTTCTCCAGCCAGGGATACGCCCACACGTCCATCCGTGCGGTACTCCGCCACGCCGGACTGAAGGACAGGTACTTCGCGGAGAGCTTCACGTCCCTCGACGATCTCATGGCAGCGCTCATGAGAGACATCTACGAGGAACAGATCACCCGGTGCACCGAGGCGATCGCCACAGACCAGCCGCTGCGCGACCGGGCTCGAAACGTGATCGACGTCATCACCGGGCTTCCGCTGGAAGACCCGAGAAAAGGGCGCGTCAAACTCACAGAATCCCTGGGGGCCGGTCCCCTCACGGCACGAGAACGGCGTCTGGGCCTGCAGCGCATGAACGGCCTCGTGGAATCCCTCCTGAGGGAAGGGCTCCGTGATCCCCGGATGGACCCCACCTCCTTGTCCGTGGCCGTCGTGGGCGCGGTCAGCGAGATGCTGCTGAGCTGGTTCAACGGAGTCCTGGGCGTCTCAAGGGAGGAACTGGTGGATCAGGGCCTCCTCCTCTTCGAGGCCATCATCGGGTATGCCTCGGCATCATCACGAGAATGACAGAGCAGCCACTCGTCAGCCGCTCCCGGAGGCCATCCGCAACCATGCGTTCCCCGAACTGAGCGGACCGCATCCACCGGGGCCACCCCGCCGGTGGCGACTCAGGCGTTCACGACCGGGGCGTCGAGTTTCGTCGTCCCCACACGAGCGGGGGTTGCTCGTCAGCTCAGCAGCGATCGAGGCCGTGAGGCCAGGATTGCCTCGGCCTCGTCACTGATCGTGCGGACGACTTCTGCGGCGGGACGGACGGCATCGACGAAGATCGCCGACTGGCCATAGAGAATCGCGCTCGTGTCAGGATCGGGCGGGCCCTCAACGGGGCTGACGTCCCTCGGGGGCGCGAACTCCTCTCTACGGTCCCGCAGCGTCACCTCGCGCTCTGACCACTCATCGGTGAACCGATTGCGGCGGACTCGTTCACCGATGGTCGCCGGCCACGGCAGCCCCGACACGATGTCGTAGGCCCGCGTCCATACGGTGTCGCCGCCATCACTCTCAACGATCAGGCGCTTGTGGACATCGTGTACCTCGATCGCTTCGGGGGTGGCGAGAAACGCCGTGCCCAGCCAGGCGCCGTCCGCCCCGGCGGTGAGGACGGCCGCGAGTGTCCGGCCATCGCCGATGCCTCCTGCGGCCAGCACCGGAACATCGGGGTAGCGCTTCACGATCCCGGCCAGGAACGGCAGGAGGCCCATCGTTCCGGTGTGGCCACCGGCCTCGCTGCCCTGCACCACGAGGACATCGGCACCCGCGGCGACGGCCGTCCGTGCGTCATCGTAGTTCTGTACCTGGCACATCACCCGGGCTCCTGCGGCCTTGGCTCGAGCAAGCCACGGCTGCGGGTCGGCGAACGACAGCGCGATGACCTCTGGTCGCTCTTCCAGTGCGGCATCGAAATGCGGTTCGGTGAAGGGGAGGAACGGCGTGATGAAGCCGACTCCGAACGGGAGGTGAGTCGTGGCACGGATGGTCGCGATCTCCGCACGGATCCACTCAGGCCCCTTCCAGGGATGTGTACCGCCGAAGGAGCCGAGCCCGCCGGCCGCGGAGACCGCGGCCGCGAGTGTTCCGCCGCTGTGCAAGGCCATCGGGGCCGCCATCACCGGGTAGGTGATACCGAACATGTCGGTGAATCTCGTATGCAACATGGGTCGACGCTAACGAACACAGCGATCCCGGCCCACCAGAAGCGCGCCGTCTCGCCCGCGCGCATCCACTCGTACGATCTTGTTGAAGTACTCTGGCCGGGCGTGACGATGTGATGATTCCGCCAGTCGCCGGCTGATGTCCTCGATCTCGAAAGGCTCACCGATAAGGTCCACACCACGGCTGGCGAGCTCCGCACGGGCTTCGTCGACATAGTCGACATGGACGCACATGTGCTGGTAGCCGCCGTGCTGCAGGCTGACTCCGAGGTCATCGAGGACCTCGTTCGGGAAGGGAACCGGTCCGGCCAGCAGTTCCACATGGAAGTTGTCATCGTTGGGCGGGCAGAGGTACGCGAGCTTCAGCTCACCATAGGGCCACTCCAGGAGCACTCGGAAGTCAAGCTTCTCCGTGTACCAAGCCTTCGCCGCGTCGTAGTCGGGAACGCGGATACCCACATGGTGACCGCTGAAGGACGCAAAAGGGCTTGATGGATTTTTCGGCGGAGGGGTCGGAATATTCGTGATCACGTTCGACGGCTCGCCGTGTGCAGCTTGTAAGTCGCCCAGGGGCACACGCGTCGTGTGATCCCCCGGCGTCGGGCTGGGGACTCAACACCGTGCTACGCCACCCACATGCCGCCACCGGCAGGACACCCTCCGGGAGAACCGGCCCCGGACCAGCCGACTGGACCCTACGAGCCCTCCCTTGAGCGCCGCGTCAACGCAGGCCGCACGAGCGTCACCCTCCTGCACCGCGAAGTCCTCGCCGAGAACGACTCCATCACATGTCAGATGGTCCGCGCCTACAACGCCACCCTGCGTGCCGCGGCACCGCAGGTGTCTCCTCCCCAATGCCAGAATCCGCTCTATGGACACCTTCCAGGCTGTGGCCACGGCCCGGTGCGAATGCCTGAACAATGTCTGTGGCACTGCGAGATGAGCAGCGCGGTGTCGCCACCGCCTCCAGGAAAAGCCTTTGCGCCCGCCCCGTCCTGATGTTGGGGTGCCACGGTGACCAACCACGATGAGCCGGCGGCTGTCCGACCGTTGACACTGGCTTGGGTGAGCCGGCACCTGGAGGTCGGCGAACGGATCCTCAGAGCCGACGCGCTGCATGGCGGCATCACCGCCGAAATGCGGAGGCTGACCATCGGCACTCGGGACGGAAGCACCCGTGACCTGGTGCTGCGGACCTACGTCGACCCCTATTACGTGGCGCGCGCCGAGGACTGGCTGAGCAGGGAGGCCGGCGCCCTGACCGTGCTCGCGGGAACCGGCGTGCCGGCTCCTGGACTGGTCGCTGCCGATCCGACCGCCGCGCATTGCGAGTATCCGTCGCTCCTGATGACACACCTGGCGGGCCGGACGGTCCTCGACGACGAGGGATCGGAGACGCGCGTTCCTCTGCTGGCCCGGCAACTCGTGGCGATCCACGCATTGCGACCCGCCGAGCGGCCGCGGGAATATGTGGCCTTGACGACCGCCGACACCGTCGTGGTCCCGAAGGGCGCCGACGCGGCGGCGTGGGCCGCGGCGATCGATGTGATCCGCAAGCCCGCGCCGCCCTATGAAGGGCGACTCCTGCACCGGGACTTCCAACCAGGCAACGTGCTGTTCGACGTGCCGCCCTCCAGGCCGGCAGATGCCCGGATCACCGGGGTCGTCGACTGGGCAGCGACCTCGTGGGGGCCGGCAGATCTCGATGTGGCGCACTGCTCCACCAATCTCGCGCTGCTGCACGGCCCGGCGTGGGGCCTGCGGTTCCCTGAGGAGTACGAGGAGGCCGGCGGAGTGCTGGCCACGGCCGCGAGCCAACGGCTGTACTGGCGGGTGCGGGACGGGCTGGCGTGCTCGGAAGAAGTGCAGTCGGTGGCGCAGGCATGGCGGGAGGCGGGGAGGACGGAGCTGACGACGCGAGGTGTGGAGGAGCGGCTGGATGCCTATGTCACCGCCCTGATGGACACGCCGGGCTGAACCGGAGCGGCCCGGGGCGCGGGACCGGCGACCCGGCCCGATCCCGGCTGCCACGTCCGGCACCGGAGCCGATCGCACACCCGCACCGCGGCACCCCGAGTACGGGCCGGCTCCCGACGGTCAGCACTGCAACGCCTCCGAACCCAACGGCAATGTCACTCGCCGCAACAGTCCCAAAAAGGGCTGGGTTCGTTCGGAGTAGGACTCGAATGGGTGGGACGGGTCATTCGGGGCCGTTCGGGTTTCTGTCTCAGCAGACCTGGTGCCACATCACGTGGCACTCCCCTACTCCCGGACCTCCGACGAACCGGTGCCTGCGTCAAGCCGACTGGCGATCTCCTCGGCGGACAGCACGAGCGCGAAGCCCTTGCGCAGGACGGCAAGTTCGGGTTCCTGCCGGGACTCGTCGTCCGTGGCGGTCACGTCGGACCCGAAGACGACCTTGTAGCCGCGTTCGTATGCCTGGCGGGCCGTTCAGCACGTCGCGTGGGTGTTGTTTGCAGTTGCCGTTGTTTGCACAGCACATAGTTCATGACTTTTCTTTCAACTTATATTGACGGCTCGTCGGGTGGCGCCTAACGTCCGATCAACCTCTCGCCCAGCAGGCGACCTAGGAGACACGCGTGACAAACGCTCTCGCTGTGCTCGTCCGAGCCCACCGTCATCGCAGACGCGCCACCGCCCTCACGACGGCGCTCCTGCTGCCGGGCGCCGCCGGCATCGCGCTGGTATCGGCCCCGAGCGCCAGTGCCGCTACCATCCCCACCGCCCCTACCACCGTCGTCAACGCCGGCAGCGGAAAGTGCGTCGACGCGCGTGCCGCGGCCACCGGTAACGGCACCGCTGTGCAGCAGTACACCTGCAACGGCACCGGCGCCCAGTCCTGGCAGTTCACCGCGACCGACAGCGGCTACTACCGGATCGGCGTGGCGTCCGCGCCGAATCAGGTCTGGGACGAGACCGGCGTCTCCACCGCCGACGGCGCGCTGACCCAGCTGTGGCTTTACGGCGGCGGCGCCAACCAGCAGTGGCTGCCGGTCGCGGAGGCCTCCGGGACGTACCACTTCGTCAACCGCAACAGCGGCAAGTGCCTCGATGTGCCGTCCGCCTCCACCGCCGACAGCGTCCAGCTGCAGCAGTACGCCTGCAACGGCACCGCCGCCCAGTCCTTCACGCTCACCGGCGGCCTGACCCCGCCGCCCAACACCCCGGATTTCGGCCCCAACGTCACGGTGTTCGACCCGTCGATGCCGATGTCCACCATCCAGTCGAAGATCAACTCCGTCTACGGCACCCAGCAGACCAACGAGTTCGGCACCCAGCGCAACGCCCTGCTGTTCACCCCCGGCACCTACGACGTCGACATACCCGTCGGCTACTACACCCAGGTCTCCGGGCTGGGCCTGTCACCGGACCAGGTGTCGATCACAGGCGGCGGCGTACACGTCGAAGGGCACACCAGCGACGGCAACGCCACCCAGAACTTCTGGCGCGACGTCGAGAACATGTCGGTGAACCCCAGTTCGGGAAGCACCATGTGGGCCGTCTCGCAGGCCGACCCCTTCCGGCGCATGGACGTACACGGCAGCATGAAGCTGTGGGACGACACCCACGGCACCTCCACCAACTGGTCCAGCGGCGGCTACATCGGCGATTCCCGAGTCTCCGGTCAGATCAACTCCGGGACACAGCAGCAGTTCCTCACGCAGGACACCGCCATGGACGGCGGCTGGACCGGGCACAACTGGAACATGGTCTTCGTCGGCGACACCGGCGCCCCGGCGACCAGCTTCCCCAGTCCGCAATACACCACCGTCGCCCAGAGCCCCGTGATGCGTGAGAAGCCGTTCATTTACGTCGACGGCTCAGGCAACTGGCAGGTGTTCGTCCCATCGGTGCGCACCAATGTGCAGGGCCCCGACTGGACGAACGGCAGCGCCCTGGGCACCTCGCTGCCGATCAGCCAGTTCTACATCGTCAAGCCCGGTGACACCGCCACGACCATCAACAACGCGCTCGCCGCGGGCAAGAACCTGATCGTCACCCCGGGCGTCTACCACCTGTCCGCACCGCTCAACATCACCCGCCCCGACACCGTCGTCCTCGGCCTGGGCCTGGCCACCCTCGTCCCGGACAACGGCGTCACCGCGATCACCACCGCCGACGTCGACGGCATCGACATCGCCGGGCTGCTGATCAGCGCGAACACCACCAACTCCACCACACTGATGCAGGTCGGCCCGGCCGGCTCGACCGCCAGCCACACCACCGACCCCATCGTGCTGCACGACGTGTTCTTCCGCATCGGCGGCGACATCGCCGGCAAGGCCACCCAGACACTGGTGGTCAACAGCAACGACGTCATCGGCGACGACCTGTGGCTGTGGCGGGCGGACCACACCAACGGCGTGGGCTGGACGACCAACCCGGCCGTCAACGGCCTGATCGTCAACGGCAACAACGTCACCATGTACGGCCTGGCGGTCGAGCACTACCAGAAGTACCAGACCACGTGGAACGGCAACGGTGGCCGCACGTACTTCTACCAGAGCGAGACGCCGTACGACGTGCCCGACCAGTCCAGCTGGACCACCAGCGGAGGCGACCTCGGCTACGCCTCCTACAAGGTCGCCAACTCGGTGACTTCCCATGAGGCGTGGGGGGTGGGCGTCTACGCCTACTTCCGCGACAACCCCTCCGTCGTCCTCGGCCATGCCATCGAAGTGCCCACCACGTCCACGGTCACGTTCCACAGCATGGTCACCACGGTTCTGGGCGGAGACGGCACCATCAACCACATCATCGACAACACCGGCAACCAGGCCACCCCCAGCAGCAACGTGGCCTACCTGGTCGGCTACCCGTAAGTCCGCACCGACCTCATCGCACACAGGAGAGGGACCAGCGTGGATCGGGAAGGCCCGGACGGTGGAGCCGACCGGGCCCTCTCAAAAGGCCGTACCAGACCTTCTGCAAGGCGTGGTCCGACCTCGTCGTCTCTCTCACAGGCTGCCGACACGCCAGGGCAACAACTCCTCGGCCAGGGCCAGGCTGTAGGGCCTCACCAGGCGGCGCAATTCGGCGCACTTCTCAGGGCCTATCGCGACATACGGCAACGCGGACAGCTCGTCGGTGGTGTGCTCCACCCTCTCGCGCCGCTCCCGCCCTTCCGGGGTGAAGGCAAGGGCGGGGCCCTCCGTCAGCCAGCCGCGCTCGTGGAGCCTCTGCACTGCCCGTGCCCACTGTTCCTCGGACCAGGCCCGTGTCCTGCGCAGGGCCTCGGCGGTCACCGGGCCCGCGGCGGCATGGGTGACCAGCGCTTCGATTCCGTCCAGCCCGGCGCCGAGCAGCGTCGTGATGTGGCCGTCGCCACGGAACTCACGCAGCAGCGTCTGTGCATGCCAAAGCGCCAGGTGTGGTTCGCGTGGCCAGGGCAGGGCAGCGTGAGCGGCGAAGAGGGGACGGCCCTGCGGGTGAGGCAGCGTCGCTCCGGCCGCTTCACGCGCCAGTTCCGCGGCGCGCTCCATCCTGGGGGACTGGACGGCGGAGCCCAGGATGCGGCGCAGCGTGGCATCGGCGGCCGCCAGCCGGGCCGCCAGCAGTTTCTCCGGCGACGCCGTCCTCCATACCGCAGGCACCACACTGCGTACCCGCTCCGGGTTGAAGTTGTAGAAGGTGGCGATCACCAGTTCGGCGGAGGCCGGGCCCAGGGCCGCGGCGCGCGAGCCAAAATAGCCGGCCGTGCCGTCGACGCCGAGCTCCGCGTATCGGGCCCGGGCCTCGGGAGCGAAGTACACGGCTCCGTGTATGGGCTCCACCATGTTCCAGGTGGCCCGTGCGTAGGCGCTGGCGAGCTCTTCCTTCATCTGCATGAGATGACTCCTTCGACTCTTCCATGCGCCCGCGGGCACCGGAACAAAGCCCTGATTCACGACGGGCACTGCCGATTCCTCGTGGCGTGGGTACAGGCGGTGCTGATGCCTCAGGCGAGCCTCGAGCGAGTTCGCGTACTGGGGCACGGTTGTCCGCGACGAGTGCCGCCTCAGTGGCGGTACCGGTGGCGCCCGCACAGGTGTCGGCACCGTCGTCGTACGAGACCGTTGTGGGGCTTCATGCTCCGGTGGTCAGTCGCCTCGTCGGATACGCCCCTCGCCCTCGACCGGTGGACGAGTGTCGTCTTTTCCTACGACGGTCAGTCGCCGCATGCCGTGAGCACGGCCGTCGCCGTGGCCGTTCGGCATACCTGTCAGCTGCATGCCTGTCAGCTGCCGGCACCGATCGGCACCGGTCAGAAGCGCGCAAAGCGGCGCTGGATATCTGGTCGCTTCCTGAGCCGCTCCGGATATCCCGGGCCCATCCGCGCGGAGATGTCCTCCGACCGCATCGGCTCACCGCAGGCGGAGCAGACCACCTCCGCGTGGGCATCGTGGTCGCAGGCGTCGTGGTGAAGGGTGATCGGGGCGCCCTCCTCCCCGGCGAGCCACCGGTCGCCCCAGCGGGCCATCGCGGCGAGCACGGGGACGAAGTCGCGGCCCTTCTCCGTCAGCAGGTACTCGTGACGCGGCGGCTCGCTCTCGTAGAGCCGCCTCTCCATGAGGCCCTCCTCCACCAACCGGCGCAGCCGGTCGGCGAGCGTGTTGCGTGCAATGCGCAACTCCTGCTGGAACTCGTCGAATCGACGGCACCCATAGAACGCCTCCCGCAGGAGCAGGATGCTCCATGCGTCGCCGAGCACGTCCGTGGCGCGCGCGATCGAGCACGGCCAGTCCGCGAACGAGGGACGCGCGGGACTCATGATGCGCCACCCACTTCGCGGACCAGCTCGATCGCCCTTCCCAGCGTGGCGAGTCTGGCCTCCATCGTGTCCCCTGCCGGATAGAGACGGACGGTGTTCACACCCGCGTCGCGCCACACCCGCAGCCGTTGCCGCACCATGTCCTCCGTGCCGATGAGCGTGGTGGCCAGCACCATCTCGTGAGTGACGAGGCCGGCCGCGCCGTCCCGGTCGCCGGCCTGCCAGCGCTCCCGCACCTCCGCGGCCACCTCCGCCCAGCCCTGACGGCTGTACGCCTGATGGTAGAAGTTGGTGGACGCAGACCCCATCCCACCCAGGCCGAAGGCCAGTTCCTTCTTGCGGTCGGCGACCATGGCGCTCAACCTGTCCTCGTCCGGTGCGAACGAGACCTCAGCGCCCTGGCAGACGTCCAGTTCCGCGCGGGTACGCCCGGCTCGCGCCAGGCCCTGATCCAGGTGGGCGAAGTAGGCATCGGCGGACCCTTCCGGGACGAAGCTGGTGCCGAGCCAGCCGTCCGCGACCTGTCCGGTCAGCCGGAGCATGGCCGGCGACAGGGCAGCCAGGTAGATCGGGACACGGTGCTCGGCGCGCATGGACAGGCGCATCGGCACCGCTTCACCGCCGGGCAGGGGAATCCGGAACTCACTGCCGGAGTAGGAGATCTTGCCGCCCGCGATCGCCTGCCGCACGATCTCCACCGTCTCGCGAACACGCGCCAGCGGGCGGGCGAAGGGCGCTCCGTGCAGGCCCTCGATCACCTGCGGACCGGAAGCACCCAGACCGAGGACGAACCGCCCTCCGGAGAGGTTGGACAGGGTGATGGCCGTCTGGGCGAGCGCGACCGGCGTACGGGTGCCTACCTGCATGACGGCGGACCCCAGCAGCATCCGCTCGGTTCGCGCCGCGTAGAAGCCCAGCGCGGAGGGGGCATCGGAACCCCACGCCTCGGCCACCCAGCAGATGTCGAGCCCCAGCTTCTCGGCCTCGGTGACGAAGTCGGCCTGCTGGGACCAGGAGTCGAAGCCGGACGCCTCGATCGTCGTGGCGGTCCGCATCATGACTCCGCCAGCTTCTTGATCCGCTCCAGTGTGACCGTCATGTTGCGCTCGAACTCCCGCATCCGTACGAACACGATCTTCCGCTCCTTTCCCGGCATGCGGTCGATGGCGACCGACAAGCCCGAGCGAGCCGGGCCCATCTGCATCCACTCCGTCAGCTCGGTGCCGTCGGCCCGGGGTTCCAGCCGGAACCGCCACATGGCCGTGGGATGGTCCGGGTCCCCCACCACCCATGCGAACTGTCGTTCGGGGGCGCATTCGATCACGGTGGAGGTGGTCGCCCACTCACCGAGCGCTTCGTGTCTGCTGCGCCCCACGAACCTGACCCCAACGGCGGGCCGTTCAGCCCCGTCCAGCCACTCGACCGACTGCAGCTCGTCACTGAGGCTCGGCATGAGCTCCACGTCGGAGACCAGCTTCCACACCCGCTCCGGCGCGGCGCCGATCCAAGTCCGCACTTCCACCGTCGGTTTGTCCGCGTACCGCGCGCCCGTCCACTCCACAGTGAGCCAGCCTCCTCGCCATTAAGGGGTCTGACCACCAGAGTTGCGTAAGAATACTGACTTGGTCAAGGGTGCGGGGGAAGTTGCCGGACCCGCCGCTGCACGGTGGCCGCAGGTTCAGGATCGCCACGCCTTGAACGGCGGCCGCGCGGCCGATTCGGCGTCACCCCTGGCGGCTACGCGTCAGCTCGTCGTGCCGGTGGAATGATGCGGCCTGTTGTGCAGTACCGAGCCGGGTGATCCGACAGTCGACCTGACCACCGTCGACGAGCCGCACCGCACATCCGGTCCCGTCCCACAGCCCGTCCCAACGTGACTCCGTCAGCTGGATCACATACCAAATCACTGCGCGGCGCAGCGATATCCCTTAAGCTTCTGCGTGACGCAGTTAATGCGCCACGCAGCAACAACTGTTGGAGGATCCATGCTCACCGTCGCCGTCACTGGAGCCACCGGAGCCCAGGGTGGGGCGACCGCCCGAGCCCTGCTGGACGCCGGTCATCAGGTGCGCGCGCTCACCCGCCACCCCGACTCACCCGCCACCCCGACTCACCCGCCGCCGACGCCCTGCGCCGCCTCGGCGCCGAGGTGCGCTACGCCGACTTCGACGACCACCCCTCACTCGAGGCGGCCCTGACCGGAGCAGACTCCCTCTTCGCGGTCACCAGCCCGTTCGGCACCGACACTGCCACCGAAGCCCGACAGGGCAAGGCCCTCGTCAGCACCGCGGCAGAGGTCCGGCTGGGGCACATCGTGTTCACCTCCGCCGCTCACGCCGACCGGGACACCGGCATCCCGCATTATGAGAGCAAGCACCTGGTCGAGCAGCACCTGCGCGCTGTCGGGGTGCCCTGGACGGTGATCGCCCCGGCGGCGTTCATGGACAACTACGCCGACGGCTGGACCCTCGACGGGCTACGCGACGGCATCTTCGCCTGGCCCATGCCTGCCGACCGTCCCCTCACTCTCATCCCCGCCTCGGACATCGGCGCGTTCGCCGCCCTGGCCCTCCAGCGGCGTGAGGAGTTCGCCGGCCGCCGCATCGACATCGCCTCGGACGAGCGCACCCCTGGCCAGATGGCGGAGATACTCGCGGCCGCCATCGGCTGCCCGGTCGCCCACCAGGAAGTACCCCTGTCCTACGTCCGGAGGCGATCGGCCGATCTGGCGGCCATGTTCGAGTACTTCACCACCGTCGGCCTCGGCGTCGATGTCACCGCGCTGCGACGCGAGTACCCCGAAGTCGGCTGGCACAGCTTCACCGACTGGGCCATCGCTCAGAACTGGACCGCACTCCTGTCCGACACGCCCACGCATCAGTGACAACCTCCGTCCGCCGCTGCGGCTCCGGCATGAGCCGTGCACGCAGCGGTCGCACATGACGCCCCCGTGTCGTGCACAGGCGCGCGGCACGGCCGCATCGTCGTCACTGACTCCTTCGCTACGGCGTGATCGATGACTTCACTGCACTGACGGGCCAACTCGCCCATGCGTGAGAGACATCGGAGAAAAATCTCGCCGCACTTCCGAAGCCGACGACACCGATCACCCGGAACCGGCGGGCAGGATCACCGGGACGATTGCGGACCACACCGCCCCGGACGTGCCACCACGTCCCCAGGGCAGCACCAGCCCACCGCAGCCGGACCGGCCGCCCCTGCCCGACCACGCCCACTGCCCAGCCACGCCGCCCTACGTACGACGACGAAGACGGAACCCAGCACCGTCGCAGCTCCAGCTGCCCAGGTCCGCCCGGCAGATCACCTGCGGCTTGCGGACTGCCCCGCACCTACACGATGGCTCTCACCCACAGCCGCGCGCCCGCAGCCGTCCCAGCCTGGCCGATCCCCCCGCTTCCCAGCCTGCCCGATCTCTCTCCCCCCTCGCAGCCTGCCCGATCCCCCACTTCACGCGTCGCCCATGACGAACTCGCCCCCGTTTGAGCGCAGCGGGAGCTGGAGCGTGCGGGCAAGCGCTGGGCCAGTGGTGCCTGCTGCCGGTAGCACAGGCCGTCACCGTGGGGCTGGCGGCGGTGAACCAGTGCCCGCGGCGGTGATCGCGGCAGCCGCATCCCGGCGGGCAGCCACCCGGCGTGGTCAGGGCACAGCCTGGTGACCGCGCGGCCAGCCCGCTGGGCCCGGTCCCGCGGTCACATGGAAAAGGGTGTGGGTGCCGGTAAGTTCCAGGACGCGCCGCGGTTGGGCTCGCAGCCCGGACAGTTCCAGGAGTCCGCCTTGCTCGTAGGCGCACCGGTGAAGCTTGTGCAGCAGGCCCAGGCCGCTGGCGTCCATGAACGACACACCTGTGAGGTCCAGGCGCAGGGTGCGATTGCGGATGCTCACCGCGTCGGTGACCTGCCTGACCTGCGGGCAGGTGTCAAGATCCAGTTCGCCCGCCACGATGACCACGACCCGGTCGAGATGCTCACTGACGCGCACGTTGAGAGACGGCATGGGTGAAACCACCGTTCGGGATCAAAGCCCATCACGGTCGGCTCCCACTGCCGGAAGTAGGCCGTCAAGCGCGCGGCACACGGGGCCGCTCACAGCCGAGCAAGACCACCCGCACCATTCACCGGCCACCTTTTCGACCGTCACCCGATGGCGGCGCGGGGTCTCCCACCAGACCAGGCTGGTCCCCCTCAGCGTCCCACACCGGCGCGACCGGCAACAGGCCGCCGGAGGTGTCCTGACAGTCTGCGGTCGCCGTAGCAGAGCACGTGGTGCGACGGTCCGGTGCAGATAGGGCGCCACCCACGTGCAGCGAATCCCACGCGCTTCCTGGACTTCTCCAGCCCCAACAGCCTCGTCTGCCGCCACCGTGCCCGGCGGCAGGCCGCCCCTGAGCGCGACCCACCACACGACGGCCGCCATCGTGACCACCGGGCCCGGTGCCGGCGGTGGGTGATCCCTCCGTGGTTGGTGGCGCCGTGCCGGGGCACCCTTCGGCCATGGAGAACAGGCGGCCCACCCGCCCGGCGACCCGCGCCTTCGTGCTGGGCGGCGGCGGTGCGCTCGGCGCCTACGAGGTCGGCATGCTCAAGGCCCTGTTCGCCGCGGGTGTGCACCCGGACCTCCTCGTCGGCACCTCCGTCGGCGCGATCAACGGCGCCGCCGTCGCGGCCGACCCGTCGGGGGCGTCGGTGGCCCGACTCGCCGACCTGTGGACCGGCCTCGGACGTGCCGGCGTGTTCTCCGGATCGCTGTTCGGGCGGCTGAGCACCGCCGTGCGCAGCGGCACCCACCTGTACCACCCCACGCCACTGCGGGAACTGCTCTCCTTCCACCTTCCGGTGACCTGTATCGAGGATCTGGCTCTGTCCTTCCAGTGCGTCGCGGCGAACATCGAACGGGCCGCCGAGCACTGGTTCGCCGCCGGGCCGCTGGTGGATGCCGTGCTCGCCTCATGCGCGGTGCCCGGGCTGCTGCCGCCCGTACGGATCGATGACCAGCACTACGTCGACGGCGGCCTGGTCAACAGCATCCCCGTCGGCCGCGCCGTGGCCCTCGGCGCGACCGACGTCTACGTGCTGCAGGTCGGCCGCGTCGAGCAAGCCCTCCCCCCGCCGCGGGCACCCTGGCAGGTGGCACTGGTGGCGTTCGAGATCGCTCGCAGGCACCGGTTCGCCCGCGACATGGCGGACCTGCCGCCCGGCATCACGGTCCACGTGCTGCCGACGGGCGCGGGCCCCACGGAGGGCACAGCCACCCTTCGGCAGCTGCGGTACCGCAGCTTCGGGCGGACCGCAGAGCGCATCGAGCGTGCCTACGCGGCCTCCTCCCGGTACCTCGAGACCGCTCTCAGCACACCAGACGGCGCGCCATGACCGAAGCGGGTGCGCCCCGAAGACGCCCGGTGCGGCTGGGCGGCGCGGTGGTCACCGGGGTGCGCCGCACGACCACCACCGCGCTGCTGCTCGTCCTCGTCCCTACGGTCGCCGCGCTCCTCGTCGCCGCAGGCGTGCTCTGCGCACCGGTCTCGCTCGCCACGCGTGGCCCGTGGAGGCCGGTCCGGATCACCGGCTTCGCCCTGCTGTACCTCCTGGTGGATCTGGCAGGGCTGGTGGCCGCCACCAGTCTGTGGGCACGGCGGCTGCCCGACAGAGGGGACCGCGAGAACCGGCGCACCACCGATGCATTCGCGGTGCTGGAGAGGCTGCTCCGACTGCTGCGCCGCGCGGGCGAGCAGATCTTCCGGCTCCGGGTGGAGGTGACGCCCCCGCCACCAGGCGAAACGGGACGCGCGCCGGCGCCGGTCCTGATCTTCGTGCGACACGCCGGGGTCGGCGACTCCTTCCTGCTGCTACAGATCTTGCTCAGTCAGACCGGTCTGCGCCCCCACACGGTCCTGAAGCGCGCGCTACGCGCCGATCCCGCTCTCGACGTACTCATCGGGCGCCTCCCTCATTGTTTCCTTCCACCCTTCGGCGGCCGCGCCGAGGACGCGATCGGTCACCTGGCTGCCGGGCTGGGCCCGGGCGATGCCCTCGTGATCTTTCCGGAAGGCGGCAACTTCACCCCGCGCCGCCGCCGGCGAGCGATCACCTCGCTGCGCCGCCGGGGGCTGCGCCGCCGCGCGTCCCGCGCGGAACGAATGCACCATGTCCTGCCGCCACGGGACGCCGGTGCCCTCGCCGCCCTCACCGCCGCGCCCGCGGCCGACGTAGTCTTCGTCGCCCACACCGGCCTCGATGTCGTCCACTCAGTGCCCACCCTTTGGAGTCGGCTACCGCTACGCGACCGCGTGCGGGCGCACTGGTGGCGCATACCCGCGAGCCGCGTCCCGGCGGGCGACGAAGCCCGCAGCGAGTGGCTGCTCGCCCAGTGGACCCGCGTCGACCACTGGATCGCCGACCACGCCACCCCGGACGCAACCCACGCATGAGACCCGGCGGCGTCCACGCCGACGTCGCCTGCCGGGCCGGCCACCGCGACGAAATCCCCTGCGCCTTCCGGACGATCGCCACCAGCTACAGGACCGCACCCGCACCGGCACCCGCGCCCACGAACTCAACGGACGAGCAGCACACCGGCCACCGGACCAACCGGCCTCGGGCCCGGGGTCACGCGGCGTACTGGCCGCTCTGCAGCTCGTGCCAGAAGGGGGCGTAGGAGGTCTCGGCAGTCAAGCCGTCCGCCGTGAGAAGTCTGGTCACCGCTTAAGTCCAGCGGACGAGAAACGCCCTCAGGGACTCCCTGGCCGGAGCCACCAGGTACAAGGCCGGCTCCGCCCACAAGCGTCCTGGATGGGCCGTGGGAAGGCCGCCGACCTGGCCGAGGAGGACTGGCGCCACAAGCCACCCGGCAGGCCCCCGGGACCGACCCGGCCCTGTCCACCCGGGCCCTGACCTGCACTTCCTTTCACAGCAAATGCGTTTGACAGGACATGGCGGGCACCTATTTCCTGGGCCGGTGACCGACCTTCGCATTCAAGCGGTGGACGACGACGCCTCGATCCACGACTGGCAGTACGTCCACAACCTGATCATTCCCGGCGATGTGCTGTCGCTCGACGACGTCCGTGCCCGCACCGGCCGTAACCGCATGGAGGTCGCCTACCTCGGCGACGTCCTGATCGGCTGCACCACCGTGCGGCCGCCCACCGGGGACAACGGCGCCACCGCCACGGTCATCGCCCGCGTCCTGCCCGAATTCCGCCGCCGCGGCCTCGGCACCCGACTCTACGAGCGCGCCCTGGGCCAGGCCCGAGCACTGGACGCCCAGGTGGTCGAGACCGTAGTACTGGCCTCCAACCCGGAGGGGCTGCGCTTCGCCGAGCAGCACGGCTTCGTCGAGTTCGAGCGTTATCTGCTGCGCGAGGGCGACACCGTGCCCTGGATCGACCTGCGCCTAGATTCTGGCCACGAAGGCGAGGATGTCGGGTAGCGCCTCTCGCAGGCTCTCGAAGTGGCGGTGCACGCCGCCCACCGCCACCGGAGTGTTGACTCCCCACACCGTCATCCCGGCCCGCCGTCCGGACTCGATGCCCGACGGCGCGTCCTCGATGACCAGGCACTCCTCCGGCTTGGCACCAAGTCGCTCGGCGGCCAGCAAGTAGGGGACCGGCGACGGCTTGCCTTCGTCGACGGCGGCGGCATCCACGAGGACGCTGGGAACCGGCAGGCCGGTCCGGGCGAACCGTCCACGCACGCGATGCTCGTAGTTGGACGTCACCAGCCCCCAGCACCCCGAAGGCAGGGCTGACAACAGCTGGGACGCACCATCGAAAGCGTCGTAGACACCCGACCGAACGTCCTCGTCCTCAAGTTCATGCAACACGGCAAGGCACTCTTGTGGGTCACGGTCCGGCGCGATTTGCGCGAAGGTCTCCATCGGCCGTGTCCGCAGCGCCAGTTCGTAAATCGCGTCAGGATCCAGTCGGTATCGACCCGCCCACGTCTTCCAGACCTGACGCTGGTTGTCCACCGCGTCGATCAACGTGCCGTCGACGTCAAACAGGACGTACTTTCCCGAACTGGACTGAACAAGTTCACTGCTCACCGCTTGATCATGCCATCGGCCCAGCCCAAGCGCGTCGACCAGGCGCAAGACCGTGCTCCGGCTGACGGACACGTGCGGGTCAGGCCAGGTGTCGGCTCCACCGAAGGTCTTGCGCCGCCACTTGGTGTTCCGGCACCGGAACCGCCGAACTCGCAGTGATGCCGCCCCGAGACGCCCAGCCGTCAAGGGCCTCCGGCCAGCCAATAGCGACACCCCTCCTCAGATCTTCGGGAGCGGGGCCGGAAGACATCTTTGCAACGAAGATGACGACTACAGAAGATTGCCACTGACCGACACAAGGCAGCTGTTCCTGTGAAATGGGGGATTCTGTGAACAAGATCAGCCGGATAGCACGCGCCGCCGCAGTGGGGGCGCTGGCGCTGGGCGGCGTCGTGGCAGGCACGACCCACGCTTCAGCGGCGACCAGCAACTGGGGCTGTCGCTCCGACAGAACCGGCAGTTTCGCCGACGCGGGCCACGGTATCCATCTGGACTCCTGCATCGAAGACCAGTGGGGCAACAACGGCAGTGGCTTCTACGCCCGCATCGCCGTCACGCTCGATCCAGGCAGCGGTCCCGACCACCCGGCCGTCTTCCCCTGCGCGCAGTTGTGGAAGTCAAACGGCTTCGGTGGCTGGTCCTATGCGCACGACTACGGCTGCATGGGCTGGTACGGGCCGGGCACCAACGACGCCATCTGGATCAGCGACAACGGCCAGAACTACAACCCCGGGAGCGGCGCATATGTCGTGCGGGTGGGCTTCTGGGCCACCATCAACGGCCACTACGCTTATTACGGCGATGTGGAGTCACCGGTCGCGTCGGTGTGGTAGCCGTAAACGGCCAGGGCGCGGTTTTGAGTTGTGATGAATCCGCGGGTTCCGCCGCTCTGGAGTGTTCTGCTCCGGTAAATCGCCTTGCGTGCCACGGACGCAACTGACGGACGGGGAGTGGACGTTCGTCGGGCCGTATCTGCCGATCGGCAGATACGGCCCGTATCCCGCACGGCTGCGGCGGCAGTAGAAGGACGCTGGCGTCTTCAGAGCGCCCACGTTGGCGAGCCTGAAAGCCTTACGTGGCCAAGTCGCGTTTCGCCATTCTGCGACGCACCCACGCAGCGAAATCGTCCCCGGACCCGGCTGGCTGCACGTCTGCCAGCATCGCTTCGATCTCGTGACTTGGTGCGTCATCGACGCGCAGCAAGATCTCCAGCCTGGTCAGCGGCAGGAGTCGCACCACCGGCATGGCCGGCCGGCGAAACTCTTGCAGGAGATTGGTTCGATCGAGGAGATGAACCATCTGCGGGATCTATTTGGTGTGCAGCGCATCTGCCAGCGCCTCACCGCAGACCTGTCGGTTGTCCTCGCGTACAGCCCAGCGTGCACGGAGCCGCCCCTCGCCGGCGGGCAGATGTGCAGCCCGTGGTGGCGGAACAACGTCGCCGGCCACAGCTGCCAGCGCGAAGGCGGAGGGAGACCCCACCTGGCCGCTGCTCCAGTGCTGCCGGTTGATCCACTCCCAGTACGGAGCTGGCACGATGCGGTACCCCACCTCGAACACAGCGGCGCCCGGGTCGACGTATTGACGTGCGAACCCGAGAACAGCTTGGTCACCACTGTCCGCGATCAAGCGGAAGGTGCGGCCAGACCGCTTGAAGCCAGCCCCTCTCATCACCGGGGCCACATGCTCCCTGACCAGCAAGTCCAGAAGTCCCACGGGCCTCTCTTCCGCCTCTGTGCACCGGCAGCAGAGCAGCTCCCCGTTGCTGCCGCAGGGTAGCGCCACGCACCGACAGCCCCGAGGCGCGTAACTTTCCCATCTTCCTCCGCCATGCCGCTCGCGCCGCCGACCCCGCAGCGTGCGATCGCTCCCTCCCCCGCCGACCCCGCAGCGACAGCGCCCGGCCCACAGTCGACGAATGGGCCGCCGCCCGGGTGCCCGCGACCCCGGCGGAGAAAGCCACTGCCCGGCGGCTGGTCAAGGACACGGCCTCATTCTTCCCAGGACAGCGGTACATGGGCGGCAACGCACTCGTCATCCTCAGCTGATGGAGACAGTGCCCGGCCTTTGGCCTGCGACCAAGCGGAGGAATTCCTGTCGGTCCACTGCCACGACGACTTGGGCCTGGACGCCGTCCTCCCGCGCCTTGTCCGGCTGCTCCGGCTCCCCTGCCGGGAGGATGTCGATGAGGAGGGTAGCCGCACGCCGAGCGGGCGTTGCGGCACCGTCGATGATCTGGCGAGGCTACTCGGACACGACACACTCTGGTCGATTCCCCCGGGCCCCAGGTCCTCATCGACATCGAGGGCCGGATGCTTGTCCCGCCCCGGACTCCATCCCGCACGGCCCGACCTCCTTCATGCCGTGGTGAGGAACTCGGCACGGTCCACGGCGGCGAGCTTCGGCCGGTCGTACGGTCCCGGCGGAGCCAGGAACCGCCCGACGGCGGCTGACCGGGCGGGGCCCCCTGTGCAGCCGCCTGCGGTGGACGGCGGCGAAGGCTGGGCATGCCAGTGCATGCCGGGTGCACGTCCGGCAGGTGCACACCGACGACGGTGGCGGCCACCTCCTCGCCGACGCCACGCGGCCGGCGCTCAGGCAACCACGCCGAGGACCTCACGGGTCGTCTCGCCGACTGTGCGGGCTTCGATGCCGCGACTCCCGCGCGTCGCATCCTCGCCCCACTACGCCTGGTCGTTAGCGTTCTGTCGATCAATCAGTGGAGCCGGCGCCAACGCGGAGGGACAAGATGTTCAGGGGATTCAAGAACTTCCTGATGCGGGGCGACATCGTCGTCGTAGCGGTCGGGCTGATCGTCGCGCTGGCGTTCAGCACCCTCATCAAGGCGTTCACGGACAATGTGATCAACCCGATCATCGCGCGGGCGCAAGGGGGCCGGACCTACGGGCTCGGGTGGCAGCTCGGGCGGCCCGGGAACAAGGCGACCTTCCTCGACATCGGGTCGTTCATCTCGGCGGTCATCTACTTCGTCATCTTCATGGCCGTCGTCTACTTCCTGATCGTCGTGCCGTACAAGAAGTTCCAGGCCCGGCGCGGTGTGGCCGCCTTCAAGGAGGCGGGTGCCGTGAAGACGTGCCCCGCCTGCCTCTCCGAAGACATTCCCGCCGCCGCCCGCAAGTGCCGGTACTGCGGGACGGAGCAGCCTGCGGCCGGCACGGCACACCCATAGGACGCACGGCCCGGTGCGGCGCCCGTCAAGCCCTCACCCTGCGGGCATCGAAGACCGCGGTCCGCTGCCAGAAACGGCCCCCCGGCCAGCCGGCACCTGCGACGAGGCCAATACCCCCAAGCGGCCCAACCACTGGCACCACGCGGTGCCGCTGGCCCTCCTACGGGCTTGGAGCGCCGGCCCTCCCTGCGCTGCCCCCGGTGGCGCGCTGGCGGGCGCGGACGACGCTGCAGTCCCCCGACACCACCCAGGCCCGAATCGCCGTCAGCGTCGGCGTCGGCCCGGGCCAACCGGGCAGAGAACACCTCCGGCCCGGGACCGTCGATGGCCCCGTTCGGCAGCCGGGTGTGGACGCCCTTCCGTGCCCCGTACTGCTCGGTCACGTCGCTCCACGGTGAGCCGGTGCGGTACATCCACGCGATCAGCTCGATCACCTCGATCATTTTGATCACCTCGATCACCTCACTCACCCGAGGCTGATCCCGCCGCCGGCCGCCCCGCTTCGGTGTCCGATCGGGCAGCAGCAGCGGCGCAACCGTGACCCCTCGGGCATCGCACAACGACACACCAGATCGACCCACACCAGATCAACGATGTCCCGCGCGCAAGGGTGAAGTGCCGCACGCCGTGCGAGCCGAGACGGAGAGTGATCTTGGTGCCTGGCTGCCAATAGGTGGTGCTCGGGCGGAAATCGACGCGTTGCCCGTCCAGGAGGTCGCGGTCCTTCACCCAGCTCCAGGCACCGGCCGTGCCGGACGAGGTCTGTACGCGCAGCCAGCTCTCCACGGCCCTGCGCTCGGCGACGGGAACCGGCCGGGGAAAGGTCACCGATATCGGCATGCCCCCACCGACCGTCTGCCCGTCGGATATGTGCCCCGTCGCCTGGGCGAGCACGGCGGGCTCCGGCATGGACGGAGCCGGACGCGCACGGGACGCCTTACCCGCGGCGTCATCGTTGCCGCCCGTGGCCTTCCCCAGCGCCGCCGCGGAGGCCCGGGCATCCGGTGCGTCCGCGGCCGTACGAAGGCGGGTACCGCCATCGGTCGAGCAGCCGGCGGCCGAGAGCAGAGCGATACAAGCCGTGACAGCGGCGCCGAGACGGCCGGCGGTCAGACCGGCCGAACGGTCCAAATGCATGAGATTCCCCCGTGTGAGGTGCGGTGTCGCCTCGTATACGCACGGCCTCGACGCCGGGTTGCATCGGATCGAAGACTTTTCCGGGAGGAGTGGGGAAGACCGGATCACCGCAGTCTCGGGTACCCAATGGCGGGTCAGGACCTGGTGACGGTGGGTCGGTTCGGCCGGCAACAGGAGATCTGACGGCTCGCACGGGCGAAGGCGGTGGACCGTACCTGCTCAGCGCAGTACGGCCGCCAGCAGGTCGGTGCCCAGCGCTGTCATCTCCGACAGGTTGAGGGTGTGCCGGACGTAACGACCCTGCCGCCGGGCCGTGAGCAAACCCGCACGGCGCAGGACAGCGAGGTGACGGGAAACCTCCGGAGGCGAGAGTTCCCAGAAGCGGGCCAGCTCACCGGTGGTGTGGGGGCCGCGAGCCAGGGTGCGCAGCAGCCGCAGCCGTAACGGGTGCGAGAGTGCCTCCAGCCGTAGGGTGACCGTTTCGAGTGATACCGGCTCCGATGGGGTCGGTTCGGCCACGGGGTACTGCACCACCGGCTGCCAACCAAGTGTGTGCACCGCCACCAGATGGGGGCGCCCGAAGACGCTGGGGATGAAGGTGACTCCGGTGTCACGTGCCGTGGTCGCCTTGTCCTGCAGCTTGTCCACGATGATGCAGTCGCCGTCGGGTGCCAGCGTGACCGCGTCGGAGACCGAGGCGAGTGCCGACGCGATGCCCTGGCGTTTCAGCAGGTCGTTCTTCAGACGCAGGTCGGTGGCGAGTTGCACGGCGACGCCCGCCCAGGCGGCGTCGAAGAAGGCGTCGGCGCACTGTTCGAGGGTCTCGCGCACCCGCGCCCGCACAGCGGCCGGGTCCGCGAGCAGCCGTTCCGCGAAGGCCTCTTGCAGCGCGCCACGGGCCTGGGCCACGTCCAGGGCCCGCTCACGCGCGGTCGCATCGGTGAGCGGCGACCGCGCGGCGAAGTGAACCCGGTTGCTGCCGCACGTGGTGACCAGCGCGGCGGTCACATAGGTTTCGTCGTCGATCCGGTCGACGTCGTCCAACTCCTCGGCGAGGGTGGGCCGAGGCCGGGCGGGGATCAGGAAGTCGGCCTGTGAGGAACGCCAGAGGAACTCCGCCTCCCTGAGCCGCTCCGCCAGCTCCGGCCGCAGCCCGGCCCAGACGTCCCCGGCCCAGGCGGCGAGCTGCGGATGATGCCCGGGTTCGGCCAGCACGTGCAGCATCGCGGTCAGCTCGGCAAGCGGGGAGGCAGCGAACCGCACTCGCTCGGACGGCAGGCCGCTGATGTCGATTCTCAGCGTCATCCCCTCATCATCACGGCCTGGACGGCCGGCGACGACGTCGGTTGACGGAAACCGTCAACCGACGTGCCCCGCCAGCCCGTCGAACGCACCGTTTGACGCCATGACCACCACCAAGATCCAGTCCCGTGCCCTCGTCCGTGCCTCCGGAGGCCCCCGCTATGCCGTCGCCCTGGCCGTGGACGCGCTCGGCACCGGCCTGCTGCGGCCCTTTCTCCTGCTCTACGGGGTGACCGTGCTGAGGCTGTCCGCGCCGGCCACCGGCACCGCCATGACGGTCGGCGTCGTCGCGGGTCTGGTGTGCATGCCGGCGGTGGGCTGGTGGCTGGACCGGGGCGCCCGCAGCACGGTCGTGGCAGCGTCGATGCTCGTACGTGTGCTGGGCGTGGCGCTGCTGCTGGCCACCCCTGCGGGGCACGTCTGGCCGTTCGCGACGGCAGCGCTCTTCCTCGGCCTCGGCAACCAGGCCTGGCCGGCCGCCCACGCGGCTCTCGTGGCCACGGTCGCCCACGGCCGGGAACGCGACGCCGCTCTCGCGGGAGGCCGCGCCCTGCGCAATGCCGGCCTGGGCGCCGGCGCGCTCCTCGCCACCGCGTGCCTTGCGGGCGGCACCCCCGCACTGCAGGCGCTGGCAGCCGTCACGGGGCTCGCCTACCTCACTGCAGCGGCCCTGGCATGGTCGGTCCACCTCCGCGCGCGTCCGGCCACTGCACCGGCCAAGGACAAGGACAAGGAGGACGGCCCCGCACCCCGGATGCGCGCGCTGCTGGCCGCCAACGTGGTCTACGTCTTCTGCCTCAACGTTCCCGAAATCGCGCTGCCCCTGGTCCTCGTCACACAGTTGCACGCCTCACCGGTGTGGCCGGCAGCCATCTTCGTGGCCAACACAGTGCTGGTGGTCACCCTGCAGATCCCGGTCACCGTCCTGATGTCCCGCTTCTCCCGGCGGACCGCGCTGGCTCTCGCCGGCGTGGTACTCACCGCGTCCTACCTCGGCTTCCTCGCGGCCACCTCACTGGGACCCGGCCCGGGTGCCCCGGCCGTCGCCATCGTGTCCGTGGTCTGCACGATCGGCGAGATCATCTATGCCGGCAGCGCCACGGCGCTCGTCACCGTCCTCACGCCGGCCCATGCCCTGGGACGGGCCCTCGCCCGTTTCCAGCTCTCCACGGGCTTCGGCCTCGCCGTCTCCCCCGCGGCCATCACCGCTCTCGCACCCCACGGCTCGGCAGCCCTCTGGGGCAGTCTCACCGCTACGACGCTCCTCTCCGCCGGCGCCGTTGTCGCCGAGAAGGAAGACGCGGGCGACAGCTGATTCCTCGGGTACTGCGGCGTCGTAAGGGATGAGCGGCTGCGTCTGCAGGGCGTCTTGTATGTGCTCTGCAACGACATCATCCGGCCACTGCTGCCGCGTGAGCTGAGGTTCGGTGGGTTCGGTGGGGCAAGACGCCTCGACCTGCACGATGCCTCGTCGCCCTGGCCTGCGCCCTGATCTGCTGGAGACGCCTCAAGAATCCTCAAGAATATTGCACTCGCTGAAGACGGAACCACTACTGATGCCCTTTCTGTCACAGGAAAAGAGCCGCCACATAAGAGGTGACGACGGCCCTTCCGCGATGCCATCTGGGCGGAATTGCGCATTCCGCACCCCACCACAAAACCACTGGGACAGACATGCAAAGATCCGGACAATGATGCGGGCGCTCCCCCACCCATGCCGAGGGCACCGCCTCATTCCGCACATCTCATGGAGTCATACATGACGCAGTCTTCCCGGCGGGCACGCGCCTTGTCGCATCTCGTCACCCCGGCGATCGCCGTCGCCCTGGTCGGCACCACCACCGGCACCGCTCTGGCCGACGCCCCTGCGGCGACCGGTCCGGCGAAGAACGTCGCCCGGAGCGCCGCTGCCGGGCAGCACAAGCCCACCCCCGCCGCGCCCCTCTTCTTCCTCTCCGGGATCCTGCCGTCGGGCCAGATGTACGCCTACCTGCCCGATGGGAAGGGTGGCTTCGACGACCGGTCGGGCGCCTACGTCTGGCCGCACTTCAGGTACGGGGTGTCGATCGACCCCGATCTGACCGGCTACCAGGACGGTGCTTACCACGTCATGGACGACGGCACGGTGAATCTCTGGCGCAACGGGCGCCTCAAGAAGGTGGCCACCGGCTGGGGTCAGTACAACGTCGCCTTGTCCCCCGGCACTCTCGGCGGCGCCAAGCACCCCGACCTGCTGGCCCGCGACAGGCAAGGCGTCCTCTGGCGTTTCCAGACCAGGGCGGACGGAACGCTGGCACCGCGCGTCGAAATCGGCCCCGGCTGGAACCGGTTCACCCAGATCACCGGCCAGGGCGACCTGACCGGCGACGGCAAGCCGGACATCCTCGCCCGCGACGAGCAGGGCATTCTCTGGCTGTACAAGGGCACGGGCGACGGGCGGAAGCCGTTCGCGTCCCGCGTGAAGGTGGCTCCTGGCTGGAACCAGTTCAGCAAGCTTGTGGCCACGGGTGACGTAGATGGCGACGGCCACAGCGACCTGCTGGCCCGCGACCGCAAGGGCAAGCTGTGGCTGTACAAGGGGACGGGCAAGGCGGCCACGCCCTTCAAGTCCCGAGTCGAGATCGGCACCGGCTTCAACCAGTACCGCGACCTCTTCTGACGCGCCCACAGGGCCCGACGCCGGCCCCCCGGGGATCCGCGAGCGTTTCTGTGGCCCCGGGGGGTGTGCCGGTCGGACGCTGGAACAAGCGTTCAGCACAGGCGAGTTGGACGCTGTCTTCCGGTACGACAACGTCCTCCGGGCGCTCGGTCTGCCACGCGGTCGTCGGGCACGATCGGACCGTGCTGGTGGCGGCGCCGAGTCATCCGCTGGCCCACAAGGAGGTCGTGACACCCGAGGAGATGCTGCGGCACGACTTCCTGGTGGCGGGAGCCCGGGTGTACCTCGGAGATGCTGGTGGACCGCTTCGGCCGGGATCTGCTGGCCGGGGCCCAACTGGCGGTGATCCAGGGCTGCTTGTCGGCGCTGCTGCGGCCGACCGGGCACGGGTACGACGTTCGCTGTTGCCGGAGCCGGCGGTGACCCGGGAGCTGCGGGAGGGGGAGCTGATCGAGTTGCGGCCGGCCGAGGGATCCGACCGGTCAGCATCGTCGCCCGGTGACGGCCGCGGTGCTGGGTCCGGCCGAGCGCACCCTGCGCGCCCTGCTCGAAGTGGCCCGCAGGGCCGACCCGCTGCCCGAGATGACTCTCGCGCTCCGCACGGCGTGACCTTCCTGACCGGGCGGCGCGGGCGGCACAGCAGCCGGCCCGGTCGGCGGGGTCGTCGTGAAACCGGCACCACCGGGCTCAGCGGCACGGCAGTTCCCGCACCCTAGGGGCATCGTTCATGCCCATGCCGGACACGGGCGCCGCAGGCTCAGCGATCAATGACGGTATCGCGCCGACCCGGGAAGGACGGCAGTCCTGACCCGCCGGTTTCCGTGCGCCCCACATGCGGCCGTCGCCTTCGCCGCGCTATCAGGCCCCGATCCGGCTTGCCCGCACCCGGCACCGCCACCACAGCCGCCCTGGACGACCGGCCACGTGGCACCCGGCCCGAACACCAGCCTCCAGAACGTGCGTCTGGCCCCGCAGCGGGCAGAGCAGCAGAACGCCGCAGCCAGTGTGCCGGCAGTGTGGGCTCCCCGACGACCACTGAGTCGTGTACCGAGTTGGGCGTCGGCGACGCTCGTCCCGGCACTGTAGCCCGGACAGGAGTGGTGGCCCCGCTCAGGCCGTACCGGTCAGCGGGGCACTGGCACTGGCACTGGCACTGGCTTCCCAGACGAACCCGTCCAGATCGCTGCACGGGCCGGCACCGCCGCAGAGCACGAGCCGGTGCGATCCGGTCCCCTCGGCCGATACGCCCACGTCCTTGGCAAGAGCGCGGCGCTTGTAAAGGGCGAGCTTGACGTGGCCCGGGTCCGTGGCGAACTCGACGTACTTGCCGCCGAAGCTCTTGCCCACGCTCAGGCCCCGATCGGCGTAGAACTGCTTGCTGGCCTTTACGTCCTCGACGCCCAGCAGGAGCACGAACTCGTCGAAGCCCCGGGTGACCGGGCCGGTGTCCTTCTTCGCCGACGTCGCGACTTTCACCATCGTGCCGTCCGGGGCCTGGACGACGCCGCCGTAGCCCCACAGCGACTTCGAGGCGGCCTTGAGGCAGGTGGCACCGGCTTCGACGGCCGCGTCGATGAGGGCATCGGCATTACCCGGCTGGGACACCACCAGCGACAGTGTGAATCCGCGGAAGCCGGTCGTAGGTTCCCCGGATGCACGCAGGCGCAGGTGCGGCGAGTCGGGCCCGAGGACGGTGGAGTAGAAGCGGGTGGCAGCCGCGAGGTCGGCCACCTCCAGGATGACGGCATCGATGGAGTTCATGCCTTCGACGGTAGGGGGGACCGGTTGGCCGGCGCTTCTCGAAAACTGACCGGTTCCGGACGATGCCGGGACGCCCCCCGGGAGCGCTTACGGCTAGGCCGGCGCAGGTGAGCCGGGACGACTGCGGCCATGCTCGGCGGCCTATCATCCCAGCGTCGCGACGAACGTGGACCAGCCGGCGTCGTGCACGGACTTGGCCGGCTTCGTGCAGGCGAGTCCCTGGACCGCCCGGTCTTCCACTCTCCGTGAGCAGGGCGGTAGCGGGCGAACACGTTCGGCATGAGGAATCTCCTTGGAACGATGACCGGAACAGCGGAATGACTCGGACGGCGTCCGCGGCCGAAGACACATGCACATGGGCCGACATCGCTCGAATGAGGGCGGTGCGAGCAGTGGCTCGCGGGACACTCATTCCTGCATGAGAGATCACCACGACGGAACCCACGACGGCCCCGATCAAGCTCACCGCCGTCCACACGGCGTGTCCGACACCACCGTCCAGGCCCTCGGCGCGCTGTCCAAAGCGCTGGAGACGACCGAGCGCGCCCGGGGACACCTGTACGCCTTTCACCAGCTGACCGGCGGTGCCGATTTCGAGCTGGACCGCGCTGTCGGACTCCTGCGCGAGGCCGGCCACCCGCAGTGGGCCGACCGAGTCCAACGCGAGATCCTGGGCCGCAACGTCATCCCCGGACACTGGACCTTCCAGCTCATCGAGTCCTACAACGAGACCTACTACGAACCGTTCAAAGCCACCGAAAAACAGGCTCGGCAGGAGCTCGCCGACGGCAAGGAACACCTGTACGAAGCAGAGCTGAAAGAAGCCCGTAGAACCAGCGGACACCCCGACCACACAGCACGCCCCGGCACCACGTCGTGAGGCGGCGGCGAGCCACGACGTCAGGCGGTGAGCGCTGCCCTCAGCTCATGGCCAAACTCTGCTGGAGGGCCAAGAGCAGCGCATCGCGGCGCCTCACATGGCCGCGCGGGCGCCCGGGTCGGCGGCGGCGGGGCGGTGCATGACCATCTCGTGGCCGTCGGCGCCGGCGCCCCCGACCGCGGCCGGAACGGTGGCGGCCGGGCAGCGCGCCCGCGCCGGCACAGCTTGCCGCGCCGACTCCCACGGACGCCGGGCCGCTGGGCCCCTCGGGGGTCCAAGGGAAGGCAGGGGCATCAGCAGTCAAAGGGCCGACAGGAGACCCCGGTCAGAACCAGATGCGCGAGGACAGCAGCTCCAGGCCTGCTCCAGCGGCCTGTCTCCAGACCCGCAGCGGGTGGTCGAGGACATCGGCGGAATCCTTGTCCCCCGGCCAGTCGACGATGCGCTCAGCACCTGCTCCCGCTCCGCGCCGGACAAGGCGAGTACGGACTCGACGGCCTCAAGGCGATCGCGCACCTCGGCCGCGGTCAGCACCGCGTCGCCCGCCCAACCCGGCAGCACACGGGCTCGCTGTGGGCCCAGGCCATGGAACAGGGCCGCCACCGGATTGTCCTTGCGTACGGCGGTGATGTACGGGTCGACGGCCTCGTCGAATCGCTCCCACACCTCCATGACGTGCAACGCGCACGCATCGTCGAAGGCGTCGAAGGGCGATGCGTTGACCATGTCGTACACATGCAATGCCTCATCGGTGTTGTAGCCGTCAGGCCGCCAGACCGGCACCGCACCGCCACCACGGGCGGCGTCCCTCTCCCAGCGCGACCAGGCGTCCCGTGCCGACGGGGCGCTCCCCCATTTCCTTGATCACAGGCAGGGCAACCGAGGCGACCTCCGCAACCTCCCCGTCGCTCAACGCTCCCACCGCCCACCAGCTGGACATTCCCATGCCGCCGACCTTTCCCCCGCATCCGACGTCCGCCGGCACCGGCCGGCCCGGCGCGCGCCGGGCCACGGTGCCGGCTGAGGCCGGGAGCGCTGCACCCATCATGGCAACCGGCACTGACAATGCCCGAGACGTCGTGCGTGCCCGCGGGACGAAGTCAGCGAGATCGTCGCGGACAGCTCATGAGGCGTCCGGTGGCGTCGTGGGATAGCCGAGGCGGTGCGCGCAGCCGGCGTCGGGGCGGCCACGCTGCCAGAGCTGGTGCAGTTGGTGCCACTGCTGAAGTTCGGCGGCGTAACTGGTGGGCCGGCGCAGGCCCATGGCGTCCAGGAGCAGCCAGCGGTGCACGTCGAAGGCCGCCCGGACCAACTCTCCGTAGGCGAACGCGGCCCGCAGGGCGGCGCGGAAGCCGAGCCAGCACGTGAGCGCCCCACCCGCGGCGCACAGCAGGGCGGCCTGCCAGGAGAGCATCGCGCCGGCCAGGACCCCGCCGCACACGGCGAACACGGCACCCAGGACGCTGATGGTGACCATCAGGTCGAGCGTGGCGCAGGCCGCGGCGAAGTGGTGGGTGAACGTCTCGGGCAGCGCAACGTAGAGGCGCGGCCACGCCGTGGGTGCGTCCATGCCGTAGCGCTGGGCCTGTTGTTCGGCGGCGCGGATGACGTTGCCGAACCGTGTGGGCATCAGCCGGTCCGGGGTGGGGAGGGACCATGGCCGTTCGGCCCGCGCCACCGGATCCTCGTGTCTGCGCCGTAGGCGGTCGGCGATGCGGTTCCCGTACGGCAGGCAGCCCCAGTAGCCCTCGTACAGGCGGATGAGTCCAGGTCTGACGGCCGCGAGGAGTTGGGCGAGCAAGGCGGTGACCGCGACGGCCGTCAGCGCCGTCAGTATCCGCAGGTCCCCGGGCAGGTCCTGCCACGCGTGCCGGCTGCGGGACCAGCCGACACCGCAGGCGGTGAGCGCGCCGGTCAACGCGCCGAAGACGACGACCGGAAGCCAAGCGGTGGTCAGCAGCCGGCGCTCGAGGAGTCCGCCCGCTGTCTGCAGCAGTCCTGTCACGCTCATTCCAGATCCGGGTCGAGGGGGTGACCGTTCACGCAGGCCTTCTGCTCGCCCGGCAGGCAGTAGTCGTACGCGTTGACGCTGCCGCAGGTCAGGCACCGGATGCGGACGGCGCCGCTGACCGCTTGGGCTATTCCGTGCAGGAGCGGATCGGGTCCCGCTTCCCCGCGCAGCGTGCTGTGATCGAGGAGGGCGTGGACCAGTGCCCTGCGCGGCACGAATCCGATCGGACGGCCCGCCCCGGCGACCACGACTCCGGGCACCGTGCGCGTCACCATGCGGACGAGTGGGCCGGTGGCGGCCAGGGCCCGCAGGCTGGTGCCGGGTGGAATCACCACGGCGGGGAAGACGCCGTCCGGCGTACTGACCCGGTACGGTTCACCCCTGGCGTCCACTTCGACGGTCGGCTCGGGCCCGGGATTCGGCCCGGACGCGGCCTCCGTCCGGCCGGCGTCGCGCCGCACCGTGCGGACGGCTCCCCGCACCAGCTCGTCGATCGTGCCTGTCATTTCCTTCCCCTCACGGTCCGATGTGTACGTACGGCGCCCACAGCGACGGCTGGTCCGGATGGCTCTCCCGGACCGCACGCACCGCATGGTGCAGTGCTACGGCGCCGTCGACCCGGCTCGTGGTTTTGTCGGCGGGCGTGAAATGGGCGTAGACGTCCGCGGCGACCTGATCCGCCATGATGTCGGGGACGGCCCAGAGGGTGCCGATGACCTGCCTGAAGCCCGCCAGCTGGAGAGCCGAGGTCAGATGGATCGACTCGTCCATGAGCTTGACACCGCCGATGGCGGTGGAGCATGCCGAGAGATACGCCAGCTCGGCCCTCCGCAGATGCAGCCGGCTCAGGTCGAGGACGGTCATGGTCTCGTCCCTCAGGCGCAGTCCCGAGGTGGAGGGGGCGAGCGGGTCGAAGACCCCGTGACAGGCGAAGTGCACGACAGCCGCCTGCGACAGCGCATCGAGGGCCGCTTGCCGTGTGGCACTGGCGCCGGTGAGGACGGTGGCTTCAGGAAAGGTCGACCTGACGGCGTCGACCTCGGAAACGGCATGGGGCAGGTTGTCCTCGGCAGGTGCCACGATCAGGGCCCGTAGCGGGGGAGGCCCGGGGGCCGCGGGTTCGCCGACGGCCTCGGTGGCGCGCGCCAACGCGCCGAGGGTCGGCGTGTAGGACGGGACCACACGATCCAGCAGGCTGCCCTCCATCGGGTCCTCGGCCGCGTGCAACGGCAGGAAGGCAAGGGATCCTGTGGGGCACCACCACAGCCTGGGCAGGGGTGTGGACGGGGGGACGAGCAGTCCCAGCTCCGCCAGGACCGGACGCGCCACGGTCTGCCACAGCCAGCGCAGCGTCTCACCGACCGGCGCATCCAGCTCTCGGGGTGTCACCAGCATTCTCCTGACCAGGTCGGTGGCGCGCTCGCCCACCTCCTGCGCGGTCAGCGCAAGCGGGACGGTCCGCACGCCTTCTTCTCGCACGATGAGGGCGTGACACCCGTGGAGACTGACGTTCACCATCACCACGGGCCCTGATGCAGCCACCGTGCGCAGCCGGTCGATGCGCCGGGGGTTGAGGAAGTCGGCAAGCCCCGGCACGGCTCTGACCTCGGCGAGTGCGGTCTCCCACTCCTGTGCGGCCTGCTCGCGGGGATGTCTGCGGCGCACCTGGCCACCGCCTTTGAGCAGTGGCTCGTCGTCGGCCGCACGGAGCGTCGCCGCCGCTGCTTCCAGCCGTGCCGCCAGATGCGGTGCCCGCCCTCGTACCGTGTCCAGCCCGGTCCGCAGCTCCATGTCTCGTCCCAGCAGGAAGCCCCGACCGGCCTCGAGAAGTTCCACGGCCTCGTCCGCGTTTCCCGTCCGCGCGGCCAGGGCTGCTGCCCCCGTGGGGATGTTCGACCACGTAATGAGGCGGCGCTCCTGCACCCGGCGGCTGAGGTGGCGTCCGACCTCGGCGGGCATCAGGGAGACGGCATCGGCGTAGTCCCGTGCGGCGCGGTCCAGCCGGCCGAGCGACAGGGCGATCCGCCCGGCGGCCAGGGCCGCGTCGACCCGCAGGGCCGGGTCGGCGGCGGGTGTCCGCGCGGCGTCGAACACCCCCATGGCTTCCTGAGCGGCCTTCGGATCGCCCTCCCCCGAGTTGTGGCGGATGGCCAGCGCACAGCCGAGCAGGAAGAGCCGTTTCGTCCGCGCGGCCGGCTCCTCGGGCGGGGTTTGCGCCACGGCCCGGCGCGCGATCCCGGTCGCCTCCTCCAAGTCGGCCGGAGCGCCGGTGGTTTCGTAGCGGTCGAGCAGGGTGTGGCCCACAAGGGTGAGGCAGGTGAGGAAGACGCGGTGGTCCGGCGGGCAGGCGCTCACGGCGGATTCGGCAAGGCCGACAGCCAGGTCGAGGTCTTCCGCGGACCCGGTCTCCTTGCCCCGCGAACTCAGGTTCAGGGCGGCCCGGAAGCACAGACCCGGCCGGTCCGAATGTTCTTCGGGCGTGCTCCGCACGGCCGCCAATGCCAGTTCCGCGGCCTCATGGAGGTCCCGGGGCTCCTTCTCGCAGTCGTACCGAGCGCCTAGGGACAGGCTCAAGCTCGTCAGATACAAGCTGCGGGAGGGGTGGGCCGCGGGCACCGACTCCACGGCGCGGCGCCCCATGAAGATCGCCTGTTCCAGGTCGGCGGGATCACCCGAGTGTTCATACTGGTTGCGCATCAGACGGCCCAGGACGTGAAGGTGCAACCCGCGCTCGGGATCGTGCGCGGACGCCGTGGCGACGGCCTCCGCGGCGATGTGGGTGGCCTCGTCCAAGTGGACGCGCTGCCCCGAAGAGTCGTACTTGTGGGCCAGGGCGAGACACAGATTGCTGCGCAGGAGAGGGCCGGAGGGGTTGTCCTCGGAGACCAGCCCTACGGCGGTACGGCCGCTTTGCAGCGCGGTGTCCAGATCAGCGGGGTCCCCGCCGTGTTCGTAGCGCACTCGGTGCAGGACCCCGAAGTTGCCCGACTGCTCCGCGAACTGCGGGCTCCCCTCGGGGAGTTCTTTGATCACCGTGGTCATGATGTCGGCGGCCTCGTCGAGGTCCGCTCGGGCGCCGGTCATGCCGAACCGGTCCCGGAGCACACCGGCGAGGTTGCCCAGCATGAGAGCGCGAAAGGCAGTGCCGTCCGGGGCGTCCCGGGCAGCCGCACGAGCGAGGATCAGGGCCTCCTCCAGGTCCTGTTCGGTCCCCGTGCGCCGGCGCCGTGCCAGCAGCAGGCGCGAGAGGAACGACTCGATCGTGGCCCGATTCCTAGCGTCCGGTCGCACGTGGTCGAGGAGGGTCCGGCCCAGTCCGACGGCCTCCGCAAGATCCTTCTCGTCGCCGGCGGCCTCGTACCGCAGCAGCAGGGCACCGCACAGGGCGGTCCCGTTGTCGACGAAACCCGCGCCTCCCTCGCGCGCGAGTCCTTCACGACTCAGCGCGATCGACCGCTCCAGGTCGTGGGGGTCGCCCTGCCTCGTGTAGCGCAGTTGCAGCTCCAACGCCAGAACCGCGGGTCTGAGCAACCGGTCGTGCATGCCCGCGGCGGTCATGGGCGCGGGCAGCGGGTGCCTCATGCCAGGATTCATGAGCCGGAGCAGTTTCTCGGCCACGGCCCTGTCGGCCTGGGCCGAGGGGTTGGACGGCACGTTGCCTCGCAGCCAGTACAGCAATGCCGCCAGATCGGCCGCCCCGGCATCCAGTACTACGGCACGCCCCCGCCGGAACCCCATGGCCGAGCGCCTGAGCACACGGGCTTCTTTGGCTGCCCGCTGCGTGAGCAGGTCATCGGGGTTCCCACCCGCCAAGAAGCGTTCGATCCGCTGTTTCACGGTTGCCTTGAGCAGGCCTGTGCTGACCACCCGCCCAGTGTGGAACGGCTCCTACCCTGAATCTGGAAAAATCATGGTTTCCCAGCGGTGGCACGACCGGTGCGGTAGGAGGCCGGACGTCCCCTCCACCCGTAGGCGGGCGAAGTCCGCGGGAGCGAGCGGGGCCACAGCGGCAGACGCTGCCGCCTCGAAGCCAACCTTCGGGCCCTTCTGCTCATCTTGCTTTCCGGCAGCACTGCAACCGACCTGAAAGCAGGAGCACTTGTCCCACGCGACCTCACCCCTCGTCCGGCGCGGTGCGGCCTTGGCCGCCGCTTGTGCTCTTGTCGCCGTCGCCGGGCCTCAGGCGGCCGACGCGGCGCCGGCCGCCGTCACGGCCACCGGGCCCGCGGCCCTCCACTGGTCCACCTGCCCGGCGCACTCCGACGCGCCTCGCGGTACCTACTGCTCCACTCTCCAGGTGCCCCTCGACTACGCAAGGGCGAACGGACGGAAGATCAAGCTCACCCTGTCGATGGCCGGCGACCTGAACGCCCCCCGCACCCTCGTGGTCAATCCGGGCGGTCCGGGTGAACCGGGCATCGGCACGGCCAAGTTGGTGTGGAGCTCGCTGCCCCAGGATGTCGCCGCACAGTACAACGTCGTCAGCTTCGACCCGCGCGGCGTCGGCGCCAGCACCCCGGTCTCCTGCGGGGACACCACCAAGCTGCTCAAGCATCCGGCCGTGCCGTACACACCGGCGACGGCTGCACAGGAGCGGGCGCGGCTGACCGTGGCCGGCAAGGTAGCCGATCAGTGCAGCGCGCACTCCAAGGACCTGCTGCCTTACATCACCACCGAGAACGCGGCCCGCGACATGGACCGGATCCGCACCGCTTTCCGCCGCGACAAGCTGGACTACCTCGGCTATTCGTACGGCACGAGACTCGGCGCCACCTACGCGACACTGTTCCCTTCGCACACCGGCCGCATGATCCTCGACAGCGTCGTCGATCCGAACGTGACCAGCTACGCCGCGCAGTACGAGCAGGATCCGGCGCTCCAGCACCGGGCCGGCCAGTTCTTCGCCTGGGCAGCCAAGAAGAACGGGACCTACCACCTGGGCACCAGTGCGGCCAAGGTGTCGGCCGCGTGGAACGCCGTCCGTGCGAAGCTGGAGGTCCACCCCGCCGGGGGCAAGGCGGGCAGCGCCGAGATCGACGATCTGCTCGCCTCCGCCCTGTACACCGACCTGGACTGGGGCAACCTGGCCCGGGCCGTCTCCGACTACCGGCGCGGGGACGCGAGCACACTGCTCGGCGCGACCGACCAGCTCGCCCTCGGCGGCGTCGAACCGGCCCAGCTCGCCTACAACTGCGTGGACGACGCCTGGCCCCGCACCTGGACGACGTGGCACCGGGACACCGCCGCGGCAGCCCCCGAAGCCCCGCTGTTCGCCTGGCTGAACACCTGGTACAGCGCGCCCTGCGCGTTCTGGAAAGCGCCGACCGCTCGGCCCGTGAAGATCGGCTCGGCGAAGGTCCCGCCGATCCTGCTGCTCCAGGCCAAGGACGACCCGGCGACCCCGGTCGAGGGCGCACGGCGCATGCGCCAGGTACTCGCCGGTTCCCGCCTCGTCGTCGCGGGCGGCGGCAACCACGGCCAGTACCTGTTCGACGGCAACACCTGCATGGACCAGCACGGCAGCCACTACCTGCTCACCGGACGACTCCCCGCCGACGACGCCACCTGCCCCGCGACACCGGCACCGTGACACCGGCACCGTGAGCGGCGCCACCACGACTGCTCCGCGGCGCCGGGCTGTTCACTCGGCCCGGCGCGCGGCCCCAGCGTCGCGCGCAGGTCTGGGCGACGGGCTTCTGATCCCCTCGCTGTACGCCCTCGGCCATCCGTCACCGTCTCTGCGATGACCACCGCCGGCGGTGCGGGGACTGCCGAAGGGCGTTCACAGGTCGAACTCGACGTGCTCGATGTCCGTGAAGCGCACTTCCTCGAGGGAGCCGGCGCGGCGGCCGCTGTCCTGGAAGTACACGTCCCTGAGCGCCTCGGCAGCGATCTGCTGCAGCTGCTGGTCAGCGGCGCCGGCCTGCCGGGCGTCGAAGAGCCGGGCGGCGTACTGCGGCGGCAGCGCGACGGTCAGGTGCCGGATCCGTGCGTCATCGGTCGAACCGGCCGGCGCGGTGTAGCCGATCCGGGCCCTGGTGTCGATGACGATGCCTCCCGTCGTCGCCGCCTTGTGGCGGGCCCTGGCCCGGACCTGCGGCTGCCAGCGGGCCTTCACCTCCCGCTCCAGGCGGGCGGCGAGTTCCGCACGAGGCCGCTTGGCCTTGCCGGCCACGTAACGCTCCACCTGACGCTGGGACATCCCCAGCAGTTCGGCGACCGCCCTCGTTCCCTTGAGCTGCTTGACCAGGTACCGCATCTGCGCACCGGCCGACCTCGGGGCCGGGCGGGTGAAAGCCTTCTGCACCGCCTGGTCCAAGCCGTCCCCGAACGCGCTCATAGCCTGCCTACTCCCCGCTGTCGGCATCGGTGACGGTGCCGTCCCTGATGTACCGGGCGAGATTCAGTTCCGGGGCGTCGAACTGCTCGCGGACGCCCTCGCCCCACAGGACGCTCTGGGTGCCTTCCCATTTCACCAGGCCCGGGTTGACGCCGAGTTTGAATCCGCCCGGCAGCGGCTTTCCGTCCCGGTAGGGCAGGAAGTCGAGCGGTGTGCCGCCGTCGACCGCGTAGACGACACAGTCGGAGAGGATCGCCACGGGGTACTGCCCGGTGAAAGCAGCATGCTTGACGATCTTCCGGTGGAGGTTGATCCGTGTGCGGGAAATGACGGCGGCGCGGATGTCCGGCCGCCAAGTGGGCCGGGCCAGGGCCCGCCACGGCCGGCCGGGCCGCCAGCCCTCACCGCGGGGCCGCTCGCGCAGCTTGCCCAGGCCGCCCTTGACCGTCGCCTTGATCGCGGACACCACGATGGCCAGCTGGGGGTCACGCTGCCGGTAGCCGTCCATCGCCTTGAGGAAGTCGGCCGGCGGCAGGTCCGCAGACACACCGAGATCAGCCATCGTGGCCAGGTAGGCGTCACGGAGCCGGTTGTACCAGGCGTCCAGATAGCGGCCGTTCTCGTACCGGACGTACGCCTCGATCGGACGGACGTCGTAGCCGAGCTCGACCGCGTAGGCGACGGTCGGCGTCGCGTACCAGGCCGGTCCCTGCGGGCGTTCCCCCTTGGGCGTGAACGGGCTGGGCAGCAGGCCGCCGTCCAGGCCCACCCACTCCTTGCCGACCTTCACACGGGACAGGTCGACATGGGAGAGGTCGACCAGCCATGAGCCGGGCAGTTTCGGGTCGAACACCGGCTGCTTGAGGTGTGTGGGCTTGCCGAGACCGACGTTCAGCCCGTTCGCTCCGGCGGCGAAAGCCATATTGACGTCGATACCGACCAGGTTGCGGCGCAGACACTCGTCGTCGGTGAGCGGCCGCGCCCAGTCGTACGCCTCCTCGAACAGCTTCTCGCCCGGGCCGCGGACGTGGAAGCGGGGCAGGTCCGCCACCAGCGGATGCCCGTCCGGTGCTTCGCACGGCGCACAGTCGACCGGATCCCTGCCCAGGCTCCCGGGGTTGTGCTCGGAGTGCCGGCGTCCGTCGGCGTCGGGTTCGGAGGCGCGGGTCGGCGGGTGCAGCGCGGTCATCAGCTCCAGGCCGGTCACTGCCGTCGAGCCGCGCGGCGTCATCACCCGGGCCGCGTAGACACCGAGGATCCGGGCGAGCTCCGCCGGCGGGAGCTGCCCGGCCTCGCCCCAGTGACGAGTGTCGAGCGCGTTCCAGGACGGGATGCACAACTGCACGCAGGTGCGCTCGGAGCCCTGCGCCGGTCGGTAGATGCGCGCCCAGGGTCCGAACCCGCGCTTCGTGAGCTGCCAGTCCGCGCGGAGCAGCTGCTTGACGACCTTGTGGCCTTCCGGAATCCGGCCGGCGAGCCTCTCCTCGTCCGTGAGCGTGACGGGCAGGCCGTAGCGCTCGAGCGCGGCCTCGGTCAGCACGAGCAACGGGTCGGCGTCCTTGCCCGGTCCGGACAGCCTCGGCTGGCCGAGCTCCGCCTCGCCCAGCGTCCAGTCGACCAGGGCCGGGAGGCTCTTGGCCGGCACGTCCAGGACCAGACCGCCGGTGCAGTACGCCAGCACCTGGCCGTCCTCGACGTCGACCACCGCGAGCGGCCCGTTCTCGAAGCGTGGTTCCTTGCTCCCGCCCGGGGTGACGGCCGGCACCGCCCGCTCCACGGCCGGGCGCCCCGGCGTCGACGACGTCCCGACGGCGCGCGCCGGGCGTGCTGTGACTGTCGGCGCGGTGGTCACGGCGGGGGGGCTCTGCGGAGTGTCGTCCGCCAGGACCGTGCGTGTGGAGAGGGCCTCGGTCTCCGGAGCCGGGGAAGGCGTGCCGGTACAGGGTTCCGGGGCCGTCGGTGTCTCGACGGGCGCGGCCGGGTAGAGATCGGCGAGTCTGTTCAGCAGCCGCGCGTACGCGTCGCGCTCCGGAGGGCGGGGTTCGGTCTTGCCGGCCTCCCACCCGCTGACCGTGGCACGGCGGACCTTCAGCGCGGCGGCCACCTCATCGACCGTCAGGCCGTGGGCCTTCCGCAGCCGCTTGCGCTCCTGCGGCGACGGCAGTGCGGCGCGGGACGCGACCAGGGCGTCGACCGCGTCGAACAGCTCGGACATGGCACACCTCCTGAGCTGCAGCCTACTCCAGAGAGCGCACCGACCCCGTGCATTCACCGTACATATCGCGTACGGAGACGAGGGTGCCCTCCACGGCACCGGGACCCCGTCCGGGGTGCCGGTGCCGTGGAGGCAGACGCCGCACTATCCGGGCGCCGGCCCGCTCACAGGACCGTGACGGTCGATTCGCGGGCGTAGCTGAACCCGTCGTTGTCGAAGTAGAAGACGGTGACCTTGACCTTGTCTCCCTTGACGAAGTGCGAGCCCGGGGCGGTGCGCATGTTCACCTGGGCGGTGTGGTTGTCGTAGTCACAGACGAGCTTGTCCTTCTTGATCGTGCCGGCGGCGATCCCTTCGCGGTGCGAGCCGGTGTCGAGCGTGCCGGCGTTGGCCACGAGCTCGTGGTCCATCCCCGGGTCACAGGAGTAGGTGACGTCCACCTGTACGGTCGGCTCGTGGAACGACACCTTGTCGATGGTCAGGACGTTGGCCTTCGCAGCGGCCGACGGGGCAGTTGCGAGGACACCCGCACCGACCATCAGGGCCGTGGCTGCGCTCCCGACAAGGCGTCGTCGGACAGTGGTCGACTTCATCGATTCTCTTCCTTCCCCCCTGCGCGATCACCCTTGGTCTCAGGCGTGGAGGAATATCCAACTAGGCGGGTGACTGCAACAGTTGATCGATTTTCATCCTGGATCATACGTGATCTTCCATGGAAGGAGCCGGTGACGGTCGGGGGCCCCGGCCCGCCAGCGGGCAAGAACTTTTGGGACACGCTTTACACGACGCGTGCAACTGTGGCCCCCTTCCCGGCTGTCTGACAGGAAGTCGGGCCCGTCAGGGCCGGAGAGCGAGAGAGCGGGGCAGGTCGTGGGACGGCGCAAGGGCGGCATAGGAATCGCACTGGTCACGGGTGCCATGCTGGTGGGCGTGAGCGCCTGCGGCGGGGGCAGCAGTGACAAGGCGAGCGGGGACGACGCAAAGGCGCCGGGCAAGCCGGGTGCGAGCGCCTCTCCGTCACCGACGAAGCCCGCGGGCCCGCCGATGCTGCTGGACACGATCACCCCGCAGGCGGGAGCCACGGTCGGCGTGGCCATGCCGATCTCGGTGGTCTTCACCAACCCCGTGGCGGCAAAGGCACGGGCCACGGTGGAGAAGCACATGAAGGTGAGCGCTTCGCAGCCGGTGGTCGGCGCCTGGCACTGGTTCGGCGACAAGCGCGCCGACTGGCGGCCGAAGACGTACTGGCCCTCCGGTACGAAGGTGAAGATCGACGCCGACATGGAGGGCGTCAGCAACGGCAACGGGCGCTACGGCGTGCGCAACTACACGCACACCTTCACGATCGGCGACGACGTGCGCGCGGATGTCTCGGTGACCGGCCACACCATGAAGGTGACCCGGAACGGCACGCTGGTGCGCACACTGTCGATCAATGCGGGCAGCGCTCAGTACCCGACGTGGAACGGCACGATGGCCGTCATCGACAAGGAGGAGAAGGTCCACATGACCTCCTGCAGCGTCGGCATCAGCTGCGACAAGGGCAGCCCCAACTACTACGATCTGACGCTGCCTTGGGACATCCACCTGACCCAGTCCGGCACCTACGTGCACTACTCGACCGGTGACCCCAACCCGGGCAGCGGCAGCGCCCGCGGCTCGCACGGTTGCGTGCACCTGTCCCTGTCGGACGCCAAGTGGTTCTACGGCCAGGTCAAGCAGGGCGACCCCGTCACCATCACCGGCTCGCCCCGTGCCAAGGCCTCGGCGGACAACGGGTACGCCGACTTCAACCTGGGATGGGACGAGTGGCTCGCGGGCAGCGCGTCCGGGCAGGGGACGACGGCCACGCTGTGATGCGCGGCGGTGGCGGCGCCGGTCAGCACGCGATGGTGTCGACCGCGCCGCCACCGTGGTTCTCGGCTTGCGGTCGGGCGTCCGGGCGGGTGCCGCGTATGCTGCCCGCCGATGCGGCGGCCACGCACAGCACCGCGATCCACTGTGACCAGTGCAGCGACTCCGGGAGGACGATGAGGCCGACGAGGGCCGCCATCGCCGGCTCGAGGCTCATGAGGATGCCGAACACGCGTTCCTGCCGTGGTGTGGCGGCCCAGCGCCGCGCCGGCCGGGCTGTACAGGCCCCAGCACGTTCCTGCGGCGAGGGCGCACAGGAGACCGGCGAGGTCGAGGACGGACCACTGTCCACGTGCGACGATTCATGCGCAGGGGCGCCGCCGCACCAGCATCAGCACCGCCGCCGCGAAGAACAGTCGCAGCGCGACTGCCCCGAAGCTGGCCACTGTGCTGAACAGGTGTGTGGCCGGTGCCGAACCCACCTGGACGCTGACGATGCCGAGCCACCAGTGACGGTGCCGGGATCGCGCCGACAGGACGTCCGGCCGGCGTCGGAGAGGACCGAGGGGACGGGCCGCGTTCAGTCCTGTCGCCGTTGAGGGTGGCCACGCGTGGATCGTCGACGATCGGGAGCCGCGCGTCACATGTTTTCCAGGTTCCCGGGGCGCGGAAAGTACGGTGTCCTGGCTTGACGAGTGCCGGCGATCACATCACGTCAGAGATCATTTCGTCACCTCGTCAACGTCCAGGCCGCGGTCCACGCCGTGGGCAATGACTTTCTGTCCGGGTTCGAGTTCGAGGCGCTTGCCGTCGAGGAGGACCTCGACCTGGTCGGGCTCGAAGGACACCATGCCGTCGATCCGCCCGACCTCGGCGTAGGCGCTGCGGTAGGACCAGGCGGCGCGGTGGGCGCCGTCGATGTCGTAGTAGTCGCACAGGCCCTTGTAGGGGCAGAAGGTCTGTCCTTCGACGGGGTGCAGCCGGGTCTCGTCGATGTCGGTGCGCGGAACGTACCAGCGCGGGGCGAAGCCGGATTCGTAGAGCACGACGGGGCGTTCGGAGCAGGCGATCACGCCGTCACCGAGCCGGACTTCCAGGGTCCGGGTGGTGTTGCGGATGTCGATGCGGTGGTACGGGTCGGCAGCGTGGCCCAGGATGCGTTCGTCCTCCTCGTAGAAGGCGTCCATGGCGCGCCATGCGAAGGCGATGCGGCCCTGGAGTTCGGCGGCGTGCCGGGGCAGTGCGGTGAACTCCCAGGCGGCGCGTTCGGTGGTGCGCTCGCCGTTCTTGACGGTGTACCAGGTGGTGTCTCCCAGGTCCTTGTGGTGGGTGGTCCTGCCACCGGCGACGAGGGCGTGTGCGTCGACGTCCTCGCGGGGGAAGTACGCGACCGGGTAGCGGCCCGGCTCGTGCAGCAGGACGACGTTCTCGCTGTCGGCGATCCATGTGCCGTTGAACTTCACGCGCATGCGGCGGCGCGGCCGCTCGGCGAACAGCAGGCGCTCGGGCAGGGCTTGCGGGGTGAGGAAGCGTCCGATCGCTCCTGCGGAGAGGGGGCCTTGCTGCCAGGACAGTCCCATGGTGTCTTCCTTCCGGGCTCGGAGCGCGGGACGGAAGGATCCGCGCCGCGACGGGCGGGGGCAGGTGATGGTCGGCATCGGGCAGAGCGGGCTGGAGGACTGGGAGAAGGCCGACCGGCGGGCTCGGTGTCGTCGCTGCGTCCGCAAGCGTGCCGGGAGTGTGCCTGCTTCGCGACGGCGCGGGCGGTGCGTACCGTCCGGGGGTGATGCGGAGAGCCCGCTGGACGAGATCCGGCACGACGGGTCCCTTGCCGGCCAGTCGCCTCCGCACCGGGCGTGCGTCAGGTGAGGACCCGGGCGAGGAAGTCGCGGATGTGCTCGGCGATGGGCTGGAGGTGGCTCTCCAGGGCGAAGTGACCGGACTCCAGCAGGTGGATCTCGGCGTCGGGCAGGTCCTTGCCGAACGCCTCGGCGCCTGCGGGCCCGAAGATCTCGTCGTGGGCGCCCCAGACCGCCAGGAGGGGGACCTGGGAGTCGCGGAAGTACTGGTGGACCTGCGGGTAGAGCTCCACGTTGGTGGGGTAGTCACGGAAGAGTTTGAGCTGGATCTCGTCGTTTCCGGGACGGTCCAGCAGCGCCTGGTCGTGGACCCAGTTGTCGGGGCTGACCAGACTCGGGTCGGCCACCCCGTTCACGTACTGCCAGCGGGTGGTCTCCAGGGTCAGGGCGGCGCGCATGGGTGCTTCGGTGTCCGGTCCCGGCGCCTCGGCGTAGGCGAACGCTCCGTCCCAGAAGGGCCTGACGAAGCCCTCCTCGTAGGCGTTGCCGTTCTGGGTGATGATCGCCGTGATGCGGTCCGGGGCCTGGAGCGCGAGCCGCCAGCCGATGGGGGCGCCGTAGTCCTGCACGTACATCGCGAACCGGCCGACGCCCAGGTGCTGGAGCAGGCCGGAGGTGACCTCGGTGAGGGCGCCGAAGGTGTACGGGAACTCCTGCAGGGTGGGCATCGCCGACTGCCCGAACCCGATGTGGTCGGGGGCGATGACGTGATACCGGTCGGCGAGGGCCGGGATCAGGTGGCGGAACATGTGCGAGCTGGTCGGAAAGCCGTGCAGGAGGAGCAGGACGGGTGCCTTCGGGTCTCCGGCCTCCCGGTAGAAGACCTCGAGGCCGTTGACGGTCGCGGTGCGGTGGTGGACTGCGAGAACCATCTCTCTAACCCCTGTTTGGACAGTTTTCGGTTACAAGACCAGTCGAACACGCCCCCTCTAACCTGTCAAGTCACTTTTACCGGTTAGATGAAGGGAGGGGCGGCCGCTGCCCGACGGGGCATTCGCGGGCGGCCCTGCACCGGGTGCGAACGCGAGACCGGGCCGGCGGTCTGGCTCCAGCTCCGCCCTTGGCGGGCCGGCGGTCTGGCTCCAGCTCCGCCCTTGGCGGGCCGGTGGCCAGCGCAGCCCGCCGCGAACCGCACTCGGACGCTCGAGCATGCGGGAAGTCCGGGCCGGTGCCTCGACAGGCCCATGATCGATGAATAGCGGGCGGCACGCGCCGAGCATAGGATCGGGCTCAGCATGCCCTTCACAGCGCCATGAGGGACTGATCCCGGCCACCCCAGGAGAACCGCAATGGCGACGCTGCTGTCCGTCAATGTGGGGATGCCCAAGGACGTCCCCTGGAAGGGAAGGACGGTCCGGACCGGAGCGTGGAAGTCCCCCGTGTCCGGTCCCCGGATGGTGCGGCGGCTGAACATCGACGGAGACGGCCAAGGCGACCTGGCCGGGCACGGTGGTGAGATGCGTGCCGTTCTCGTCTACCAGCTGCAGTCCTACCAGTACTGGCAGAAGCAGCTCGGTCGCGACGACCTGACCTTCGGGATGTTCGGGGAGAACTTCACCGTCGACGGTCTGCCGGACAGCGAAGTGTGCATCGGGGACCGTTTCCGCATCGGCGACGCCGAATTCGAGGTCACCCAGCCCCGCGTCACCTGCTACCGCGTCGGCATGCGCCTGGGCGAACCCACCATGGCCTCGCTCCTGGTCGCCCATCACCGCCCCGGCTTCTATGTGCGCGTGATCACCGAGGGAAGCGTCCAGGCCGGTGATCAGATCACCCTGACCCGCAAGGGCCCCGGGCACCTCAGCGTCGCCGACACCGACGCCCTGCTCTACCTCCCCGACCGCGACCCCGAGAAGCTGCGCAGAGCACTCGACATCCCCGCACTGAGCCCCGGATGGCAGCAGTCCTTCCGCGAACTCGCCGGCGCCCGGCAGCCCGCACAGGAACCGGGGTGGCCGGGCGAACGCGCCGGCGCCCGGCAGCCCAGGCAGGAACCTGGATGGTCGGGTTTCAAAAGCATGCGCATCGCCCGCATCGTCCGCGAGACCCCCACCGTCTCCTCGATCTACCTCGACACCACCGACGGCACGCCGCGGCCACAGGCCCGCCCCGGCCAGTACCTGTCCATCCGCCTGGACGTCGGTGAATCCGCGCCCGTGGTGCGCAGTTACTCACTGTCCTCGGCACCCACAGCCGCCGCCTACCGCATCAGCGTCAAGCACGAGCCCCGCGGCCGGGTGAGCCACTACCTCCACACCCGTCTCCGTCCCGGTGACCTCGTGGACGTCGCAAGTCCCCGCGGGGCCTTCGTACTCGAGGACGGCGCGGACCCGGTCGTCCTGGCCTCGGCGGGGATCGGCGCCACCCCCATGCTCTCCATGCTCCACCAGCTCGCCGCCACCGGGGACCCACGCCCCGTCTGGTGGATCCACACGGCCCACGACCGCGCCCACCACGTCTTCGCCGACGAGGCCCACGCCCTCCTCGCTCAACTCCCCCACGCCCACGAGCACATCTACTACACGGCGCCCGACGACCTCGCTGCCGGGCGCGACCAGCGCCACATCACCTACGGCCGCCCGACCGCCGCGTCACTGGCCACCATCGGCATCCCCGCCGACGCCGACGCCTATCTCTGCGGTCCGCCTGCCTTCATGGACGACTTCAGCGCGTTCCTGCGCGATCGCGGCCTGCGTCCCGAGCGGATCCACACCGAACAGTTCAGTGCTCTGCCCGCCGTGAACCCCGGCATCACGACCACGGTCGCGGTCCGGCCGCACCAACCACCCGGCCGGCCGGGCACCGGTCCGCTCGTCACCTTCGCCCGCAGCGGCATCACCACCCCGTGGTCGCCGGCCCACGCCTCGCTCCTCGGCCTCGCCGAAGCCTGCGACGTCCCCACCCGGTGGTCCTGCCGGACCGGCGTCTGCCACACCTGCCTCACGCACCTCGTCGCAGGCGACGTCACCTACACCACCCCGCCCCTGGACCCCACGGAGGCGGGCACCGTCCTCGTCTGCTGCAGCGAACCCGTCTCCGAGGTCGTCCTCGATCTCTAGTGCTCTGAGCGAGGACCGAGAAGCTTCGGAACGGGTCGGTCGCGGTGACGGTCGGAGGTCGGCGCAGCGGGCCGGTGGTTCGCCGCACAGGACGCGCCGGCCTCGCCTGCGGCGATCCGGGCGGCGCTGTGGGCGGCTTGGCGGCTCGCACCGGCGACGGGTGGGTGCGTCAGCCGGGGGGAACAGCTACGCCCTAGCCATCCAGGAAGGCGGTGAGAGCCTGGGCGACGGCCGTGGGGTGTTCGATCTGGGGGTAATGGCCGACCGGTGGCGGGCCGTCGAGTGCCACCACCGTGGCCCCGGGCAGGCGTCTGCGGATCCGCTCGAGGACGTGGGCACCGCTGATGGGGTCCGCCGGCCCCCAGAGGAAGAGGGCAGGTCCCCGGTAGGTCTCCAGGGCGCCGACCCAGCGCTCGGCGTGCTCGCGGCGCTCGTCGATGTACCGCAGCAGGCGGGGGGCGAGGCGGTGACCGTCCCGGTCCTTGAGGGACCACCAGAGGTCCCGGAGATCCTCCGCAGCGACGTTCCTGCCCAGCACCCGGCGCAGCGAGGACATGAATCGCCGTTGTGTGGTGAGCCGGGCGAGGACCGGGCCGAAGGGCCCGTGGAGGAGTCGCTGGATGCGCACCGGCCGGTGCAGGTCGGGGTAGAGGCCGCCGTTGAGCCACGCCATGCGGGTGATGCGGGACGGGTCGCGCGCCAGCAGCTCCTGGGCGACGCTGACGCCGTAGTCGTGGGCCACCAAGGCAGTGTGGTCCACGCCGAGAACGGACCACACCTCCTCGATCAGCGACGCCTGTTCCAGGACGGAGTAGCGGTGGTCGCGCGGTTTCTCGCTCGCGCCGAAACCGAGCAGGTCCAGGGTGGTGACGCGGTTGCCTGCCGCGGCGAGAGCGGGCACGACGGCCGCCCAGTCGTGGGACGAGCTGGGGAACCCGTGGATCAACGTGACGGGACGGCCGTCGGGGGGACCGTCCTGGCGGACGAACAGTGCGCGGCCGCGGACGGTGAGGTGGCTTCCGCCGGCCGTCCATCGGGACACGGGCGGCAGGACACGGCGTGTCATGGGGTCTCCGGGCAGGGGGCGGGCAAGGGGGTGGGGGTCCCGGTCGCCGCCGAGGCACGCACCGGTGCGTCGGCCGGTGCGTGCCCGACGGAGGGTTTCGGCCTCGCTATCAGACTGATGGCATCCAGGAGGCGGGCGCAGCGGGCGGTCATGTCCTGTGCGGACAGCTGGGGATGGGAGATCCACCAGCCGATCAGTGCGCTGACGGTGCCCGTCCACACATGTTTGAGCGCGTCCGCGTCCAGGGCGTCGTGATTGCCCTGTTCCCGTAGCAGCGCGGCCGTGCCCGAGGCCGCGAGTCCGTCGATCGCCTCACGGTGACGGTGGGCGGCGTGCCAGGGTCCGGAGCCGGGCTGCAGGGTCCGGTCGTACAGCACGAACCAGGCGTGCCGCCGATCCTCCAGCGTCCTGAAGAGGGCGGCGAGGACCGTGTGCGCAAGCTCGCCCTCCGGTGGGCGCGCCGCCATGGCCCGGTCGATCGCCGCGAGCAGGCGGGAGCCGATGTCGTCGACGCAGGCCGCGTGCAGGCCGTCCTTGGAGCCGAAGTAGGTGTACAGCATCGGTTTGGTGACGCCCACTCGCCGGGCTATGTCGGCCATCGAGGCGGCCGCGTGGCCGCGCGTGCCGAACTCCTCCAGGGCCGCGGCGAGGATCTGTTGCTCCCGGCGGGCTCTCGGCACGCCTTTGGTGCCGGCGATGCGCCTCCCACCGCGCCCTCCTCGTGTTCCATCGCCGGGCGCATCCGGCATGGCCGAGGCTCTTGCAGTCGTCATGGGCGGACTATACCTTCCAGTAACTTACCAAATGGTAAATTACTGGAAGGTCAATGCCGTGACCGACAGCACCATTTCAGACCCGTCCCCCTCCAGCGCCCCTCCGGTCCGTTCCTGGTGGGGCTGGGGCGCCGCGGACCAGGCACTGTCCGACGCCGAATGCACCGCACTGGGCAAACTGATCCCCGGAGCGGCGGACACCCCGTTGCCCGTCCCCGACGTCACCGCGCTCGCACTGCCCCCCTCCCGCCTGCGGCCGCCCTCCGCGCTCGCCCCACTGATGTCGGCCGCTCCGCAGGACCGGGCTTCGCACACCTACGGCAAGGCGTACCGGGACGTGCTCCGGGCTCTCGCGGGGGATTTCGCCGCAGCCCCGGACCAGGTCGTCCGCCCCCGGACCGAGCAGCACGTGGTCGACGTCCTGGACTGGGCGGCGGAGGCCGACGTGGCCGTCGTGCCGTACGGTGCGGGCAGTTCGGTCGTCGGTGGGGTCGAGTACCGCGCGCACCCGCGCCGCGGCGTGGTGTCCCTGGATCTCTCCGCCCTGGACCGGGTGCTGGAGATCGACCGGGTCAGCCGGGCCGCGCGCATCCAGGCCGGTGCGCTGGGCCCCCGTCTGGAAGCGGGACTGCGCCCGCACGGGCTGACCCTGCGCCATTTCCCGCAGAGCTTCGAGTTCTCCACGCTGGGCGGCTGGCTCGCGACCCGGGCCGGGGGCCACTACGCCACGCTGTTCACCCACATCGACGATCTCGTCCAGTCGCTGCGCGTGGTGACGCCGGTCGGGGTCAACGAGTCGCTGCGGCTGCCCGGTTCGGGCGCGGGCCCCTCCCCCGACCGGCTCTTCCTGGGCTCCGAGGGGACTCTCGGTGTCATCACCGAGGCCTGGATGCGACTGCAGGAGCGCCCCCGGTACAAGGCGTCCGCGACGGTGCTCTTCAACGACGTCCATGCCGCGATGGAGGCCGTGCGCGCTCTGGCCCAGTCGGGGCTGCACCCGGCCAACTGCCGGCTCCTCGACCCCGGGGAGGCCGCTCTGGCAGGGGTCGCGCAGGGCGGTGAGAGCGTGCTCGTCCTCGGCGTGGAATCGGCGCACGTGCCGGTAGACGGACGCCTGGCCGAGCTCCTCACGCTGGCCCGTGACCACGGCGGAACGGTCGCGCCCACGGATTCCGGCGGCGGGGACGGCGCCGCGTGGACATGGCGCTCGGCGTTCCTGCGCATGCCCTACCTCCGGGATGCACTCGCCCGCATGAGCGTCGTGACGGAGACGTTCGAGACGGCCTGCACCTGGGACCGCGCGCCTGAGCTGTACGAGACCGTCCGCGGACGGCTCGCCGACGTCGTGCGAGAGGTGACGGGCGCGGCCGGTACGGTCAACTGCCGCTTCACCCACGTCTACCCGGACGGGCCCGCTCCCTACTACACCGTCATCGCGCCGGGCCGCCGCGGTGCGGAGGTGGCCATGTGGGACGAGATCAAGTCCGCGGCGATGGACCTCCTGCACGATCTCGGCGCGACCGTCACCCATCACCACGCGGTCGGTCGCGACCACCGGCCCGGCTACGACCGCCAGCGTCCGGAACCCTTCGCGCTGGCGCTGCGCGCCGCGAAGCAGGCGCTCGACCCGGCCGGGATCCTGAACCCGGGCGTGCTCATCGATCCGGCCCCGCGAGCGTCGACCGATCCGGCGATGACCGGCTGACGCGGCCGGCCCGCCAGAACCGCCGGTCGACGCCCGGCACCTCCATCGATCCTGAGGCTGCGACACCGGAGCGCAGGTCCGACGGCACCGTCAGGCGGCTGATCGCCTAGCGCGGCGGCGGGGGCGGGGGGCGGTCGTCCGACGCGGCGGATCGTCGAGGCCGCGCCCGACGCTCACCGGCGATACGACCGCGTGGCCGGCCGAAGCCCAGGCGGTCAAGGGGCGTCGTCCGGCGGCAGGCTGGGCACATCGGCACGGAAGAGGCTGACCAGCAGCCCGTACGGCTCGCCGTGCGCGGGGTCCGTCGGGTGTTCCTCGGTGGCCATCGCACGCAACTGGGCCTCCAGCGCGTGCGCCTGCGCGTCGGTGAGCCAGAGGTGGCGCAGCACGGTGTGCGAGGGCTGGCCGGGCCGTGTCGGCAGCATCTCGCCGAGTGCGGCGTTGATCAGGAACTCCGGGCCGACCTCCGCGTCCCGGTGCACCTTGAAGCCCTGGCTGACCAGCGCGAAGTACTGCTCGGTGCCGCCTCGTACCTGGCGGGTCTCGGTCAACCGGACCAGGCCCGCCTCGCGCAGCACGCGCACGTGGTAGCCGATGGTGCCCTTGCTCATGCCCAGCGCGTGGGCGAGCTGGCGCAGCGTGGCCGGGCGCTGGCGCAACACGTTGACCATGCGGTGCCGCACGGGGTGCCCGAGGGCCTTGAACTGCTCGGGCGAGCGCAGCACGAGGTGGTCCTGCTCGTCGCGCGGTGGCTCGTCCTGGTCGCCGCCGCGCGAGGGCCCGGGCGGCCGTTCTTCTGCCATGCCCGAAAGTGTCCATGAACCTAAACACTTTTGACAACTCGATCGCGGCGACCTCAGAATCCCCCTCGGGGAAGTGGCGAGAATTCTCGCCACTTGACTCGCCATTCGACCGAAAAGCCAAGGAGTCGTATGCCCATCACCACGGCCCGTGTCGCCACCGCCCGCCCGGCCCGCTACCTCAGGCAGCTCGTCTCGCACATGGGCCACAAGGCGGCTGCGGCCCTCACTCCCGACGGCCGCGGCACGATCACGGTTGCCGCCGGAACCTGCAGCCTCACGCCCTCGCCGGACCGGCTGGAACTGACCGCCACCGCGGCCGACGCCGAGTCGCTGGCCCGGGTCCAGGACGTGATCACCCGTCACCTGCTGCGTTTCGCCACCCAGGAGGAACTCACCGTCGAGTGGTCCGCGCCGATCGACGGCGGCCGGCTGGAACCCACCGACCCCGTCGTCGCCGCGTATCTGCTCGACCACCACACGCCGGCCGACGACGTCCTCGGCGAGCTGGCCGTCGCGACCCGCGACGCCGCGGCCGACGCCGCGCACATGCAGGTCTCCGCCGACGAGGGGGCCCTGCTCACGATGCTGACCCGGCTGGTCGGCGCCCGCTTCGCGGTCGAGATCGGCGTTTTCACCGGCTACTCGGCCCTGTGCATCGCCCGGGGTCTGGCCGACGGCGGCCGGTTGCTCGCGTGCGACGTCAGCGAGGACTGGGCCGCGATCGGCAAGCCGTACTGGGAGCGCGCGGGCGTCGCCGACCGGATCGACCTGCGCCTCGCCCCCGCGCTGGAGACACTGAGCACGCTCGGCACCGAGCCGGCCATCGACATCGCGTTCATCGACGCCGACAAGGACAACTACCCGGCGTACTACGAGGAGATCGTACGCCGACTGCGTCCTGGTGGGCTGGTGGTGCTGGACAACGTCTTCCTCGGCGGCCGCGTCCTCGATCCCGCGTACCAGGAGGACCACCACCTGGCGATGCGGCGCCTGAACGACCTGATCACGACCGACGAGCGGGTGGACTCGGTGATGCTGCCGGTACGCGACGGAATCACCATCGCCCGCCGCCGCTGACGCGGCGGCCCGGCGAGCCTGGCGGGGCTGATCTCACGGGGATCGCCCTCCCGGCGCGCTCTCCCGGCGGACGCTGCGTTCTTCAGTGTGGCGCTGCTGCCGGCCCGTCCGACCGGGCCCTGAACGTCTCTGCACGGAGCGGGGGTTGCGGCTTCTTCCCACGGTGGCTGCGGGACCCGGCACGTCAGCGGGCGGGTCTTTGCACACCCCATGTGCACACCCCCTGTGCACGCCCCCACGTCCGAAGCCGCGTGGCGGACCCGTCAGCGGCACCGGCGGGCGTTGAGCCGGGCGGCCTGGCGCGTCAGGTGGTCGCGCTCGGCGAGGTTCGGTGCCCTTCGGGCCGCCTCGGCGTACAGCCGTGCCGCGGTCGCCACGTCGCCGTCGCGCTCGTGCAGATACGCGGCCACCGCCGCGTGGCGGGGCAGTGAGGCGTCCAGCGGCGCGAGCGCCGCCAGGCCGGCGCGCGGTCCGTCGGCCTCGCCCACGGCGACCGCCCGGTTGAGGCGGACGACCGGGTTGTCGGTCAGGCGCGTGAGCTCGTCGTACCACTCGACGATCTGCACCCAGTCGGTCTCCTCGGCGGTGCGCGCGTCGGCGTGGAGGGCGGCGATGGCGGCCTGGGCCTGGAACTCGCCCAGCCGGTCGCGAGCGAGGGCCGCCTGCAGGAGCTCGACGCCTTCGGCGATCGACTCGGTGTCCCACCGGGTGCGGTCCTGCTCGGCGAGTGGCACCAGACTGCCGTCGGGCGCGGTCCGGGCGGCGCGCCGTGCGTGGTGGAGCAGCATGAGGGCGAGCAGTCCCGCCACCTCGGGGTGGTCGATCGTGGCGGCGAGCTGTCTGGTGAGCCGGATGGCCTCGGCGGCGAGGTCGATGTCGCCGGAATAGCCCTCATTAAAAACGAGATAGAGGACACGCAGCACGGTGGCGACGTCACCGGGCTGGTCGAACCGCACGCCGGACACGGTGCGCTTGGCCCGGCTGATGCGCTGTGCCATGGTCGCCTCGGGCACCAGGTAGGCCTGCGCGATCTGGCGGGTGGTCAGCCCGCCGACGGCGCGCAGCGTCAGCGCGACTGCGGACGACGGTGTCAGCGACGGGTGGGCGCACAGGAAGTAGAGCTGGAGCGTGTCGTCCGCGGCCGGGGCGGGCCCGGGCTCCGGCTCCTCGGTGAGGACGTCCTCGCGCCGGCGGCGGGCGGCGTCCGCCCGCCGGGCGTCGAGGAATCGCCGCCAGGCCACGGTGACCAGCCAGCCCTTCGCATCCCGCGGTGGGTCGGCCGGCCACACGCGGACCGCCTCCACCAGGGCGTCCTGGACGGCGTCCTCGGCCGCCGCGAAGTCGGCTCCGCGGCGGACGAGGATGGCGAGCACGCTCGGTGTGAGGCTCCTGAGCATGGCCTCGTTCATCGAAGAGGTCACTCCGTGATGGTGGGCGGCGCGGCCAGGAACGGGCGCACCTCGAGCCACTCGTGGATCGGCTTCCCGCCCGCCCCAGGGGCGGCCGACAGCTCCCCGGCCAGTTCGACGGCGCGCTCGTAGGTGTCGACGTCGATCACCATCCAGCCGGCGATCAGGTCCTTGGTCTCGGCGAACGGTCCGTCGGTGACCGGCGGCCGCCCCTCACCGTCGTAGCGGACCCACGCCCCCTCGGGGGCGAGCGCCTGGCCGTCGACGAACTCGCCGGTCCCCTCGAGCCGGGCCGCGAAGTCCTGCATGTACTTCACGTGCGCCGAGATCTCCTCCGGCGTCCACTGGGCCATCGGCACGTCGTTCACCGCGGCCGGGGCGCCGCGGTAGTGCTTGAGCAGCAAGTACTTCGCCATCGGGGTTCTCCTCGGGGCTGGTGCGACCCATTGTGGTCGCGTTCACCCCGGGGACGGAGCCGATCACGGGTTCTCGACATCCCCGTCCGAGAAAAATTCCCCGCTTCCGTGGAGGAGTCCGGCGCGGTCGGCCGAAGGCAGCAGGCAGCAGGCAGCAGGCAGCAGGCAGCAGGCAGCAGGCAGCAGGCAGCAGCGGACCTGTCGGCAGCTCGCCCGGGGACGACACCACAGCGGCCATATGAGATCCACACACTTTGATCGCAAAGTATGGAGCCTGGGGGGGGACCGGATCGTGCGTGAGCGCCCCGCACCCTCGCCAGAGGCGAACGGCCGGTTCGTCAGGGCCCGTCCGGTTCCGCCGGAACGTGGCGGAGCCCGGGAGTCGTATCCAGCTCCCGGGCCCCTGGGGATGCCACCCAATTGCGCACGCCGGCGGCGTTTAAGAGGACGGATCAGTCATCATGCCGTCGTGTTCTTCCTTTGAACTACCGCACCGTGAAAGAGGTGCAGGCGAGAGTCGAACTCGCATCCGACGGCGTTCGTCCGGCCTCGGTCGATCCGGCGATCGGCGGCGATGCTGAGACTGGAGCGAGAGTCTGAGATTGATCGCGGCTGCCTCTGCCATGTTGGGCTACCCCGGCCCGTTGGTGGTTCTGTGCCGGGGGAAGGACTCGAACCTTCACTGTCACCGTGTCGTCAGGCTGAACTTCAGTGTCAGCTTGCGCTCATCGCGCGCACCGGTCCTCAGTCCGGCCCGCGCCTGTTGCGCACCCCCGCGCTCGCACGCGGGGGCGATCGTGGATGCTACCCGTGGCCGGTGTCAGCCGAGCAGGTAGCCGAACACCGCGTCGCCGACCCGCTGGTCGGTGACCTCGGTGCCGTTGGCCTCCTCGCGGGCGAACTTCACCGCCTGCTGGAGCCTCTCGACCCGGTCCACCAGCTCGTTCACCCGTCGCGCCGGCAGCGCTCCGGAGAACTTCACGGTCGTCCAGTACCCGATGGGCACGTCCTCGTAGTACACCTCGACCTGAGCCGGGTGCTTGTCGGTCGCCTCCGCCTTGACGTGGTTGCGCGGGACCTTCTTCGTGCGGATCGTGCGGACCGGGTCCGTCTTCCACCAGTCCGTGGAAGGGTCGTGGGACCAGGACTCGGCGGCGTCGAGGGTGGGGAGCTTCCTGACGAACGTGTGCAGGTCGGTGAGCTGCTTCTCCAGGAAGAGCAGATAGCTGACCGGGACGTCGGTGAGGATGGTCCGGCCGTCGACCGTGACGTCCGCGCGGGCCGCGCAGTTCGCCCAGTCCTTGGTGGCGGTCACGTCGAAGAGCCGGGTGAGCGAGGCGGACATCTCCCGCAGCACGTCCTCGGCCTGCACCTGTACGCGCGTGGACTCGGGCGGCAACTGCTCGCCCTCCTCGTCCTTCGGCTGGTACGTGCGCGAGATGCCGGCCAGCAGCGCCGGCTTCTGCACCTTGTGGTGCGCCCCGGTGATGTCCTGGAGCGACTTGCTCTTGACACCCTTCTCGACAGCGATGATCTGGTTCAGTTTCGCCACTTCGGCTCCCCCTTCGAACAGGCAGGAACGTATCTCACCGGCTCGAACGCCCGCACTCCCTTTTCCACCCGGCAGCCCTGGGTGCCCACTTCGAGTCTCTCCGGGTCACCGTGGACGGGCTCGCCGCACTGGCGGCCACAGCCGCGGATCCCAGTAGGCCGTGGTCCCTCCTGTCCAGGCACCGGGCCAAGCCCGCAGCGTTCAGGAGCGATCGCCTCGTGTCGCGCGAATTTCCTTGGCGCCGCGCCGCTCCTCGACGGCCGACCGGCCTGCTCGGCCGTGCGGCGAGAATCAGCCCGGCGGCATTCACCAGGAACGTCCGCCGCTACGACGACGTCGTCAGGGACGCTCGGCGGCGGCCCGTCTACGGGCGGATCGCACCGTCGTCACCCAGGCGTAGACCGTGTAAAGGAGCGGTACGCCGGCACTCACCGGCCAGATGTAGCCCATGACCAGCCGGAGGAACACGAACAGCGCCACGGTCCACGGCAGGACGGTCACGAAGGGGACGGAGCCGGGGCGCATGCGCAGGCCAGTCCTCATCGAGCCGCCTTCCGGGCCGACAGGGTGCGGTCGAGCCCCTTCTGCCGCAGCAACGTGAGGAAGGCAGCCGTCTGCTGTTCGTTCAGCGCCGTGACCGGCAGGCCCATGGCCATCTTCGGTGACACACGCAGCACCCAGAAGTCACCGACCCGCGAGACGTCCCGGAACGTGGTCCAGGTCCGGGACGTTGACCGGTCCGGGCCCTGAGCGCGGTACTCCAGGTCCGTCATCGTGACGGTGACCTGCCGCTCCCCCACCAGGTAGGGCGCGAGCTGGTGTCGGACGGAACGCTCGCGCAGCAGGAAGGATCCCGCTCCCCAGAGCATCAGCAGGACGCCGGTCAGCAGCGCGCCGTGAACCCCGGCAATCCCGGCGGCGCACGTACCACCGCCCACGACCACCAGCCCGACGGTGATCACCACCCGCTGGACGTACCCCCTGCGGGCACACGCCCGGTACGAGCGAAGCACCATCGCCGGCGTGCTGACGAACGTGGTGACTATCGGCATGTCGGCCACAATGGCTCCTGTTTCACACGTTCAGGGTGAAGAGGCCCCTGCTCGGGATGACCCTAGCGGGGGGGGCCGACCTCGCCCGAACCCTAGTAGGGCACCGGTGCTCGCCCGGCCGGCCGAGGAGTGCGGCGTTCGGGTCGCCATGTGCTCACCAGTGCGCCGGCCAGCAGGAGTTCGGCGATGTCCCCGCCGTAGTACATGATCTCCGCGCCTTGCTGGACCTGGTCGATCGGCGCGTGGATGTCGACGAAGAAGCCGCCGTACATGGCCTGGGCGATCAGTGCGTGCGCGGCGATCGCGATGCCCAGACAGAACAGGCGGGTCCGCACGCCGGGCCGGGTGGGCGCGGGATCGGGTCCCGCGATGACATGGGCGAACAGACACCCGGATGCCAGGAAGTGGGCGTGCAGGAGCCAGTGGCCTGCGGGGTGGGCCATGGCGGTGTTGTACAGCGGCGTGAAGTACAGCGCCGCCAGGGTCGCGGTGCTCAGGGTGAGCGCGACCGCGGGATGTGCCAGTGCCCGGGCCGGCAGGCTGTGCAGCACTGCCGTCACCCGGCGGGCCCGGGCGGGCGGCAGGGTGCGCAGCAGGAGGGTCACGGGCGCGGCCATGACGAGGGCCAGTGGCGCGTACATGCCGATGAGCATGTGCTGGGCCATGTGCCCGCGGAAGTCCGTGTGGGCGGCGGGTGCCAGCGGCGGCACGAGCGCCAGGGCGAGCAGGGCCAGCCCGGTGAGGAACGATGCGGAACGCCAGGGGTTCCAGCCCTGGGCCGGGTTGCGGCGCCGGGCCCGGTGGGCGGCGAGGAGGTAGCCACCGGCCACCGCGAGCAGAACCAGCAGGGTCAGTGCCGTCTCCGGCCGGCTCGTACCGCCTTCACCGTGGTGGTGCATGCCACCCATCAGGCGCGGTCCTGGGCCTGCTCGGCGCCGCGGGGTGCCTCGGGGTCGTAGGGCCGCCCGCTGCGCTGGATCAGGTAGCCGCCGATCAGGAACAGGCCGCCCAGCACGAGGAAGCCGGCGTCCCACCAGGCCTGGTAGGGGCCGCCGTGGACGTGGTGGATGCCGAGGATCTGATGGTCCAGGAGGCCCTCGACCAGGTTGAACAGGCCCCAGCCGGCCAGGATCCAGCCCCACAGGACCCGCGAGGTCCACACCGCCCGCCGGTTGTGTGTGACGCGGGAATACAGGACGGCCAGGCCCAGCAGGACGGCGATCCAGCACACGGCGTGGAAGATGCCGTCCCAGAGGGTGTTCATCTCGAGTCCGGAGACCGTGTGGGGGTTGTAGTACTTCACCCCGATGTGATCGTGGTTGGTGCTGGTCAGCATGTGGTGCCACTGCAGGAGCTGGTGCAGCAGGATGCCGTCGACGAATCCGCCCAGGCCCACGCCGAGGACGATCCCGGGTAACTGCAGGCTGCTGGGCGCCGCCGTCAGCGCCCGGGCCGGACCCGCCGTGCTGGCCATCCCTGTTCTCCCGTCCGTCGACCGCGCGTACCTGACCTTGCGGAACCGTTTCCCGCGCAGCTCGCCTCAATCACCGAATTCCGGACAGCTTCCACCGGACAGCCAGGACAAGCCATTCGTCGGCCCCTCGCGGCGGTGGGTGCTGGGTTCCGACGGATGGGTGTGGGGTGCTGGGTTCCGACGGATGGCGGTGGGGTGCTGGGTCCCGGCGGATCACGTCACTGCGCCGGCAGGCCGCGCCGGCTCACGCGGGCAGGTTGAGTTGCCAGGAGACGCCGAACCGGTCGTTGATCCAGGCGAACTTGGGGCTGAAGCCGTAGTTGCCCAGCGGCATGAGCTGGGTGCCCTGCTCGCCCAGGGCCGCGTAGAGGCGGTCGATCTCGGGCTCGCTCTCGCACTGCACAAAGAGGGAGACCGCCGGTGTGAAGGTGAAGTCGTGCTTCGCCGGGCTGTCGATGCACATGAACCGCTGGCCGGCGAGCGAGAAGGACGCGTGCTGGACGCTGCCCTCCGCGCCGGGACCGTCGGCACCGTATCGGCTGACGCTGATGACCTCGGCGTCGTCGAAGAGGGAGACGTAGAAGGTCATCGCCTCCTCGGCGGTGCCCTCGAACATCAGGAACGTGGTGATCTTCTGCTGTGCCGAGATCTCCATGACGCGTACTCCTCCGGCGGGGTCGGACGGTCGGCTCCGGCTACCGTAGCCGCCCGCCTCCTGCGCAGCGGGCTGACGCTGCTGCGGCGTGATCGGCCACCTCGCCTCCGCCGTTCCGGCGCGGGTCCACCGCCTGCCCGCCACGGTGTCCGAGGACGTCCCGGCCCCGTCGCTGTACGGACCGATGGCGGTCGGCGGGTCATGGGCCGCCCGGTCACGGCGCCCGGTGGGGATGCGATGATCAGGGAGCCAGCCATCGGCATCGCGGTCAGTCGCCCGGTCGGCCACCCGCACGATCTGAAAGGGCCCAGCATGGCGGAGGGGCATGCCGTCGCGCTCGACGACCCGGTGGGCGCGTCACTGCGAGGACACCACGCGCATCTCGCCCGCCGCGCCGGCCGGGCTGTCACCTACCTGCCGGGAGTCGCGACCTTCTGCGCGGTGTCCGCCGATGCGGACTCGGCGGACTGGGCCGACCTCGCGCGGCTCCTCGGCCCGGGCGAGTTCGCGGACATGTTCAGCTGCCGGGCGACGCCGCCGTCGGACTGGGAGCCGGTGTTCGTCCTCGAGGGCCGGCAGATGATCTGGACCGGCAGCGGCCGACCCGATCGGGCTCGTACCGCGGTCGACGCGGACATGGTCGAACTGGGTGCGGCCGATGTGCCCGAGATGCTCGAGCTCGTCGAGCGGACCCGACCGGGGCCGTTCTTGCCGCGCACCCACGAACTGGGCACCTACCTGGGCATCCGGGACAACGGCAGGCTGGTGGCGATGGCGGGCGAACGGCTCCGGCCTCCGGGCTGGACCGAGATCAGCGCCGTCTGCACGGCACCCGAGGCACGCGGGCGAGGGCACGCCGCCCGTCTGATAGGCGCGCTCGTCTCACGCGTCCTCTCCCGGGGCGAACGTCCCTTCCTGCATGCGGCCGAGGCCAACACCGGTGCCATCGCGCTGTACCACCGGCTCGGCTTCGAGAGCCGGACGCGTGTGACCTTTCGCGGGTTCCGCACTCCGTGACGGCACCGGCACCGGCACCGGCACCGGCACCGGCACCGGAAACCCTGCGGTTAGGGTGACCGGCATGAACGCCGTTGCGCTGCGCGGCGCCACCATCCACTACGACGACCTCGGGCCCTCGGCCGGGCTGCCGGTCCTCCTGATCCACGGGCACCCCTTCAACCGCACCCTGTGGGCCCCCCAGGCCACGGCACTGGCCGAAGCGGGATACCGGGTCGTCACACCCGATCTGCGCGGATACGGCGACAGCAGCGTCACCCCGGGGAAAGTCCTCCTCTCCGACTTCGCCGACGACCTGGCCTCGCTCCTCGACCACCTGGGCATCGAGCGCGTGGTGGCCGGCGGCGTCTCCATGGGCGGTCAGATCGCCATGGAGTTCCGGCGCCGTCACCCGCAGCGGGTGCGGGCCCTCGTCCTGTCCGACACCTCGGTCCCTGCCGAGACGGAAGAGGGCAAGGAGTTCCGCAATCGCCTGGCCGACAGACTCCTCGCGGAGGGGATGGACGGCTACGCGGGGGAAGTGATCGACAAGATGCTCGCCGCGTACAACGTCGCCGCCATGCCGGATGTCGCGGGACGAGTGCTGGGCATGATGCGCGCCACCGACCCTCGTGGCGCCGCGGCGGCGTTGCGTGGACGGGCCGAACGCCCCGACTACCGGGACACGTTGGGCGCCGTCCGGGAACCGGTACTGATCGTCGTCGGCGCGGACGACGTCTACACGCCTGTCCCGGACGCCGAGGCGATCCGCCGTCTCGTCCCGCAGGCGACCATGGTGGTGATCGAGAAGGCGGGGCATCTGCCCGGCGCCGAGCAGCCGGAGCGCTTCAACGCCGCGCTGCTCGACTTCCTCACGACCCAGGTGACCCGCCGAGGGACGAGCCGTAACGACGCCTGACGCAGCGGCACCGACCGCTGCGGCGCCCGCCTTCCCGTCGCCACGGCCGGTCGCAGCGGCCCGGCGGGCCACCGTCGCGGGCCGGTGACCCGACGCCCCGGCCAGGGCCGGTCCGCCGGCGGGACGTGGTACCGGGTGCGAGGCCTGACCGCGGCCCGCCACCCTGCCCGCCACCGGGCGCGTCACCCGGAGCCGTAGTACAGCCGGAGGAACTCCTCCATCGCCGCGTCGACGCCGGCGCGGTCACCGGTGGCGAGCAGGTCGAGCAGCAGACCGCGGACCGTCGCCAGCCCCAGTCTGGCGCGGTTCCGGGCCGCCGCGGGGTCCGCCCCCGCGGCCGTCTCTGCGGCCACGAGTGGTTCCAGCCAGTCCGTCACGAGCCCTTCGAGCACCGGGACGGCCTCGGGACGGCCCCGCAGCGCCTGCCCGCAGACCTCGAAGAAGAGCCGCTCCTGACCGGCCAGCCGAGGATCCGTCAGCTGCTGCCACAACAGCCGGGCCAGACCGGCGGGCGAGAGACCGGGCTCCAGGCGGAGCCGGGCCAGCAGATCGCGCTGACGCCGCTCCGAGGTGCGGACGATCTCGACGAGCAGCTGTTCCTTGGAGCCGAAGTAGTGGATCAGCATGCGGTGACTGACACCGATCGCCGCGCCGAGGCGGCGCAGGCTGAGATCCGCGATGCCGTGCGCGGCGACATGGTCGACGGCCGCGTCCACCAGCTGGGCACGCCGGTCGCCGTCCGCGCCGTGCCCGGCCCTGCCCTTGGAATGCGCATCGCCTGTCTTTCCCACGACGCGAGTGTACCGATTGGTACATGAGGCATGTACCGTGCGGTACATGAAGTCTGTCACCGTGTCGACCGACGTACCCCAGACGCCCGAGCAGGTCTACGACTTCCTCGATGTCATGGCTCACCACGAGCGATTCACCGACCACTACCTGACCGACTGGCGCCACAGCGGCCCCGGCCGCGGCGTCGGATCGCGCGCGACGGTCACCGCCGTGCTGGCCGGCACCAGGACCGACGTCACCATCGAGGTCGTGGAGGCCGACGCGCCGCGACGCCTCGTCGAACGCAACGTCAGTGCCGCCGGCCGGCGTCTCGCCCGCGGCACCTACACCATCGAGCCACTGGCGGCGGGCGGGAGCCGCGTCTCGTTCACGTACGCCTGGCTTCGGGCGCCTCTCCCCGACCGGCTGCTGGGCCCCCTCGTACGGCTCGTGATGCGGCGTGCCAATCTCACGGTCATGCGACGCCTGGCCACCGAACTGGGCCGCCACGTGCATGCTGCCGGCTCCTGACGGCGAAGCGTGCCGCCGGTTACGCGGTGTGCGCACGCACCATCCGGCCGTCCCCGGCCGGGTGTTCAACGCCGTGCCGGGCCCTGCAGGTAGGCGGGGACGGCCCACGCCACGTCGTCGACGGCGAGCCATGGTGCGATCGCGACGGCCGTGGGCGTCACACCGGCGAACGCCCTGACATCCCGATGCAGGTGGGACTGGTCGACGTAGCCCATCTCCGCCGCCACGTGTGCGGCCCTGTGCCCGGCGGCGAGACGGTGGGCCGCGTGGTCGAAACGGACCAGTTGAGCCGCGCGCTTGGGGGTGAGGCCGACCTGCGACCGGAACCGCGACCACAGGCGCTGACGGCTCCATCCGACCTCGGCCGCCAGCCGCTCGACCCGGACTCCTCCGAGGCCGGCGACCATCTGCCGCCAGGCGAAGGCGACTTCCGGGTCGACCGCTCGGCCCGCCTGGTGCCGTCGGCCGAGGGCCGCCTCCGCGATCGCGAAGGGTCGAGCGTGGGGAGGCGCCCGGGGGCGTCGACGTGCGGGAACTGGTCGGCCTGGTCGCGGCCCCCCTCCATTACCGGCTCCTGGTCACCGGGGAGACGATCGGCCACGAGGTGGCCGACCGTGCGGCCCTGCTCGCTCATTCCGCGGTGCGGGGCCTGACCGGCGACTCCGGACCCAGCGCCTGAAGCCGGCCCGCTCCCGCGGTGCCGACGGTGACCGTCGTGGGCCACGCCGGGCAGACGCATGTGAACGTCCGCGCGGCCGCGCCGGTGCCGCTCCGGTGACCGCACCGGACTCCCGTCGTGCCCTGCCGCCTGCCGGCCGACACGGAATCACGGCCGCCCCAGGTGCTGCAGGACGAGCAGGGCGATGTCGTCGGTGCGCTGCCGGTTGGTGCCCATCGCCCCGACGAGGGTGTCGATCAGGGCGTTCAGGTCCCGGTCGTCGGCCTCGGCGAGATGACGGACTAGGGCAGCGATGGACTCGTCGAGGTCGACTCCCGGTGTCTCGATGAGGCCGTCGGTGTAGCAGGCGAGCGTCAGTCCGGGGACGAGCGACACCTCGGTCACCGGGAAGACGGCGTCGGCGTCGATTCCGAGCAGAGGTCCCGGAGGCACGGCCAGCGGTCGCGTGTCGCGTCCGGGCAGGCGGACCACCGGTGGCGGGTGGCCGGCGCTGGCCAGGGTGAGCCTGCGGGCGGCGAAGTCGAGTCGGGCGTAGAGGCAGCTGGTGAACAGGTCGTGGCCGAGATCGGTGAGGAGCCGGTTCGTGGCGGAGAGCACCCGGTCCGGGGTGCCGAGGGTCGAGTGGGCGTGGACGGCGGTGCGGACCTGTCCCATGAGGGCGGCAGCGGCCGCGTCATGACCTTGGACGTCGCCGATGACGGCCGCCACGGCGGTGTCCCCGAGCGGGATGAGGTCGTAGAAGTCTCCTCCGATGTCCATGCCGCGGGTGGCGGGCAGATAGCGGGCGGCGATCCGCAGGCCGGGGACGGTGGGAAGGGCCCGCGGGAGCAGCGCCTGCTGGAGGTGGTGGGCCAGATCGTGCTTGGTGTCGTAGAGGCGGGCGCGGTCCAGGGCCTGGGCGATGAGGCCGGCGAGCGAGGTGAGGACGGCACGGTCCTCGGCCGTGAACTCGTGGGGCTGGTCGTAGGAGAGGATGCAGCAGCCGACGGGCCTGCTGGAGACGATCAGCGGCAGGAAGGCCCAGGCCTGTTTGCCGCTGACCAGCGAAGCCTCCGGGTAGATCCGTCGCATCTCCTCGGGATGGGAGAAGAACGCGGGGATGCCGCTGCTGAGGGCTTGCCCGGCCGGCGTGAAGGCGGTGTCGAGCGGCAGCCCGTCGAGGCGTTCGATGGTGTGGGGGTCGTAGCCGCAGTACCCGGTCACCCGCAGCCGCCCGGCGTCGGCGGCGGACAGGACCAGTCCCTGGGCGTTGAAGGCGGGCACGATCTGGTCGGCAACGAGGTTGATCACGTCCTGCACACCGACCACCTCGGTCAGCGCGGCGGCGAGGTGCATCAGCTGGTAGAGCCGGCCGGCCCGGGTCGGTGCGACGGTGCGTGCCGTGCGCGGGACCGCCGGGGAGGTGGGGGGCCGCGTCCCACTGGGCACGATGCGGACGCTGATGCCGCTCGAGTCCGGATACAGGTGGAAGTCCAGCCAGCGGTCCGGTGGCCGGCACGCCGTGAAGACGACGGGCTCCCGGCTGATGACCGCGGCGCGGTAACGGTCCTCGTACATTGGGTCGTCGAGCCAGCGCAGGGACTGCCACGGCAGCGTGCCGAGGAGTTGGTCGGCGTCGCGGCCCAGCAACTCGCAGGCACCCGCGCTCAGGTAGGTGAAGTGTCCCTCGAGGTCCAGCGCGCAGCCGCCGCCCGGCAGACGCTCGACGAAGTCGGCCGCGGCCAGTGCGGGACCGGCGGCCCGGGGGCCCGCTCCCGCGGGGAGCGTCCGCGGGAGGTCGTGCGGGGCGGGAGACCGCCCGCGTCCGACGGCTTCCTCGATCAGCCTGGCCAGACGCCCGCAACTGGACATGATGTGCCCGCGCTCCCGCTGGGTCATGTACGGCGGGCGGGTGGCCGGCCACATCAGGAGGACGGCCCCCCATGGGCGAACGCCGGTGACCGGTGCCGCGGCGAGAGCGAGCGGGTAGGGCAGCGCCATCGCCGTACGCGGATAGCGGCGGGCCATCTCCTCCTGGCGGGCCACCCAGACCACGCGGTCCTCACGCACCGCGTCGGCCACCGGCGCAGGGCCTGCCACCGGAACCCTCACCCACGGCGCCGCGAAGTCGGCCGGCGCGCCGTACAGCACGTCCAGGAAGAGCTGCTGCTCATCGGGGGTGAGCAGGTACAGCGCGCCGATGGACGCGCCGGTGCGACGCACGGTGTCCGCGAGCGCGGCATCCAGCGCCTCCGCGTCCGCTGCCCCAGCACCGGCACTGGTCACGAGGCGCCTCCAGCCTGGCAAGCTGCGACTCCCGGGAAGTCACGGGGAGGGGCTGCGTCCGGGCCGCGCGGCACGTCCGAGACGGCCCGAGTCCATCCACTCCTACAGGGACGCTACGCCCCCGGGCGACGGTCGGCACACCCTCCGACGCCCATCGTGTGCAGGTTCCCTCTTGACCTCTTTGCACGACGCAATGGTAGGAAGGAATCGATGAGTGCCCTGCCGTGGGCCACGGACGCGCAGCACACAGCGAGCCGCCCACCCAGTCAACTGCAGCGGGATTTCAGGGCGGTTGACGGGGTCGGTCTTCCGGTCGGCGAGCCAGGCGGCGATGAGCCGGCCGGCCATGCGTACCGGCGTTCGTGGGTGCCACCAGCAGGCGGGACCCGGTCAGCACCGCGTGATCACCGGATCCACGTCGTCCGAGGTGCCCGTGGGGATCGGCCGGGTCCCCACCGCACGGCGCTTCTCGGTGCGGGACCGGAGTCGCACAACCGCCCCTCGTGCATCAGCACGGCGTCGTAGCTTACTGACCCACCCCGTACCCACGTACCCACGCACCACGTACTCACGCACCCCGTACCCACACACCACGTACTGACGCACCACGTACTGACGCACCGACTCAGGAACCTCTGTCAAGGAAGGACCGAGGAGTGCCGACCGCATACACACTGCGCCCGATCGGGCGCGTCGAATCGCCGTTGACGGATCAGGCGGCGGCACCGCGGCAACCCGACGAGGGAGCCCCCGACGCGTGGCTCGTCCTCGACGACCGGTACGCCCCCGCCCTGCAGGGCCTGGAGCCGGGCACCGACGCTCTGCTGCTCACCTGGCTCGACCGCGCCGACCGGGACACACTCGCGGTCCACCCGCGGGGGGACACCGACCGACCGCTCACCGGCGTCTTCGCCACCCGCGCACCCGACCGCCCCAACCCGATCGGCCTGCACACGGTGCACATCCTCAGCGTCTCCGGAACGCGTGTCCACGTCCGCAACCTCGAGGCCCTCGACGCAACACCGATCCTGGACATCAAGCCTGTACTGCTTCCAGACCGCTGACGGCTCCCCCTCGGGCGGTCCGCCGTCAGGTGTCCCCGCGGTGCGGCGGGCGCTGCGAGGGGAGCCGAGATAGGACGATGGCAAAATATTTCGGTGGCCGATATAAACTGGGGGCATGGCCACCGACACCACCACCTCATCCCCGCCCCCGAGGCGCTGGCCTGCCGTACTCACCGCCGAACGCCCCCGCCCCGAGGGGATCCGGTCGCTGCCGAACGGCTGGTGGCTGGCCGTGGGCGCGGTGTGCTTCGGCGCGTTCATGGGGCAGCTCGACGCCAGCATCGTGACGCTGACGTACGGCAGCCTGCGCACCGAATTCCACGCCTCCCTGGCGGCGGTGGAGTGGGTGTCGCTGGCCTATCTGCTGACCCTGGTGGCCCTGCTGGTGCCGGCCGGCCGGCTGGCCGATGCGCACGGCCGCAAACTGCTGTACCTGTACGGGTTCGCCGTCTTCACCCTCGCCTCCGCCGCCTGCGGCTTCGCGCCCTCGCTGACGGCGCTCGTCGCGTTCCGTGTGCTGCAGGCCGCCGGGGCGGCCATGATGCAGGCCAACAGTGTGGCCCTGGTGACCACCAGTGCACCTCGCCGGAGGATGCGCAGCGCGCTCGGTGTGCAGGCCGCGGCCCAGGCGCTCGGACTGGCCCTGGGCCCCACGGTGGGCGGAGCCCTGGTCTCCACGCTGGGCTGGCGGTGGGTGTTCTGGGTGAACGTTCCCGTCGGCGTGCTCGCGCTGGTCGGCGGCCACTATCTGCTGCCCCGCACCCGGGCACGGACACGGGTCGCACGCTTCGACTGGCCCGGCCTCTTCTTGCTGGCCTCGGCGACCACGACCGCCCTGCTGGGTGTTTCCGCGGCCTCCGGGCTGCCGGTGCCCGACTGGGCCGTGGCGGTGCTGTTCGTGGTGGCGGCCTCGGCGGGCTGGGGATTCGTCCGTCGACAGCGCCGTACGACTGCGCCCCTGCTCGACCTGACCTTGCTGCGGGTCCGGGCTGTGGCGTTCGGCCTGGTGGGAGCGCTGAGCGGCTATCTGGTGCTGTTCGGGCCGCTGGTACTGGTGCCGGTCGTCCTCACCGCACGGGGCTCTTCGGACCTGACCGCGGGTCTCGTCCTCACGGCTCTCCCGGCCGGATTCGCGCTGGCGGCCACCGGCGGCGACCGGCTGCTCCCCCGCGGCCTGCCGGACCGTACGCGATGCCTGGCCGGGGCCGGCGTCTTCACCCTGGCCGTGGCCGGGCTGCTGGTCGCCCCGCTGACGATCGGCGCGCTGCTGCCGGTCCTGGCACTGACCGGGCTGGGGTTGGGCATGTTCACCCCGGCCAACAACGCCATGATCATGGGCTCGATACCCGCGCGCTCCTCCGGTACGGGAGGTGGTCTGGTGAACATGACGCGAGGGCAGGGCACCGCGCTCGGCGTCGCTCTGGTGACCCTCGCCCTGCACCTTGCGGGCAGCGCCGGGCTGCCGACCGGCAGCCGCTGGGCCGCCGCCGTCCTGCTGGCAGCCTCGGCGGTCGCCGTCGGGGCGGCATGGCTGACCCCGCGCACGGATCCGGGGACGACCCACGCGGCCTCGTGATCAGGCCGTGGAGCGTCGCGAGGCGGACTGGGCCGGTGCCGCAGGGCGCTGACCGATGGCGGCTCTGCGCAGCGTCAGGAGGGTTCCCTCACCCCCGCGCCCTGCCGGACACGTCGTCCGTGATCGACGTCGAGGCGTTCCTCTCGTCGCCGCCCGGCGGATCCGCGGCAGCGTCACCGCTGCGGGGGTGGCCGCCGGCGATCGGATGGACGAGCGCCCCGGCGGACACCCCACCGGGAAGGGCCACCTGGCACCATGTCGGCGACCGAACGCGCCGGGAGCGCCGGCGGGGTGGACGAGGCGTCCGAGCTCCGGACGGCCGGCACGTATCCGGGGTGGCCCGGCTACCCTTGCTCCATGTCTGCGCAGCCCAGCACCGAGGCCTCCTCGTCGTCTTCCGGTCTCGTCGGCGACGAGCCGGACGCCAGGCTGCTCACCGAAGCCGTGACCCGGCTGCGCCGCGCGCTGCGCTCCTCGATCCGCACCGACTATCCGTGGGAGACCCTGCCCATGGCGCAGGTGGAGCTGCTTCAGGTGCTGGGCGAGCACTCGCCCGCGCGAGTCAGCGATCTGGCCGCGCGTCGGCGTCTCGCCCCGAGCACGGTGAGCGGGCTGATCGGCCAGATGATCAACAGCGGGCTGGTCGCACGCGACGTCGACTCCGCCGACCGGCGCGCCAGTGTCGTCACCCTGACCGACGCCGGCCGTGAGAAACTCGCGGCCTGGACCACGGCCCACGAGCGCCGCATCGACGCAGCGCTCGCCGCCCTGGACGAGGGTGCCCGAACGGCCATCACGAACGCGTTGCCCGCGCTGTTCCAGCTGGCCGAACATCTCGGTGAACCCGCCGACGACAACGCCGAGGGGCACTGAGCCGGGCCAGGGCATCGAAGCGGCACACCCCGGGCGCCTGCAGGACCGGCGCGCGGGCAGCGCTGCCGCGGGGCTCGAAGCGGATGCACCCCGGCAAGTCGCTTTCCTCGTACGACGGTCGAGGAGGCGGTCCTGCGTCGGTCGAGCGGACGGCCGTACGGCACTTGAGGAGACGGCCCGCCAGAGCACACCCCTACCGGCCCGGCCGTACCGATCCGGGCGTCTCGGTCCGGGCCCTCCCGCCAAGTAGTCCTCAGGCTGCCGTAGGCCGCCCGATCGACTGCAGGGCGGCGGCCACCGTCCTGCCCAGTGCCCCGGCGTCGGCGCCCGCCCGGGAGCGGAGGTTCACGCCGTACGCGAGGAGCGCCGGCAAGTCGGCCCACCGCGGCGGGATCGGTACCCGCCGCCAGCTGCCCCTCGGGCTCGGCGTTGACGGCCCGTCCCGGCCGAGTACGCGCGCTCAGGCCAGGTGCCCGCGCCCGCTCGTAGCGCCCACCGCGCGACCCGGAGCCGTACGACGGGGACCGGGCGGTACGGGCCGTCCTGCCGGCTCATGGTGTACGACCACCCCTTATGCGGTCGACCAACTGGCCCGCCCCGTCGCCCTGGACGTGCCCGGGGCCGCCCGGGGCCGCCCAAGGCCGAGTCCCAGGGGTGGGTCGCCGATCGCACCCTCACCGACTGCACGGCCGCCGTGCCGGCCCTCCGAGACGGCCGACGCCTGCAGGTCGAGGGGCAGGGCGGTCGCGCCGCGCGCGGTGCCGGCTCGGGTGCGTGCGGCGTGGGGCGCGACACCAAGTCGATGTGTCCTGGACCACACGGCTGGAGGACTTCCGTCAGGGTCGGTGGAGGCGTAGGTTCCGTTTACCCCGCGACGGCGCCCGCCAAGGCGTCGGCCGGTCCGCCACTCCCGGGGCGGCGGACCAGCGGGGGCCAAACCTACACACATGCGCAGCGGGATCACCGCCGTGCACGCGGCAGGGACCGGTGGCGGGCCAGCGCACACCGGCGCCCACGGGTCCCTCCACACGGGGCTGCGGAGGATCCGGCTCAGGAGCGGATGACTCCCGGCCGGACCGGTTCGACGCCGACTATGCGGCGCACGCGCTCCGGCTCGCGGCGTGCGAGAGGTGGACGCGGGCGTCGTCGCGGAGGCGCTCCTCCTCCTTGAGCCGGCCGACCGCGGCGTCGAAGACCACGGCGTCGAAGACGATCAACTGTGCCACAGGCCCGCCGTCCGTCAGCAACCTACGGCAACCAGGGTTGCGGTGAGCGATCGCTCAGCGCACTGTAGGTGCCGTTGAGGCGGCGCACCGGGAAAGGGGCGACAGGTCCGTGTCGGTCATCGATGTGTGGATGCAGCACCCCACGCTCCGTCACTCCAATCACGAGATGTTCGAGTCGCTGCGCCGATGGACGGGGCAGGGTCTGCTGGAGGAGCCTCTGCCCGTTCGGGCCACCGTGGCCGCCATGGCCGCAGCCGATGTGGAGATCGGTCTCTCGGCGGCATGGTACGGCCCCCAGGGCCCGCTGATCAGCAACGACGAGGTGGCCGAGTTCGTCGCCCAGTCCGGCGGACGGCTGCGCGGGGTCGCCGGCGTGGACCTCACCCGGCCCGTCCAGGCCGTGCGCGAACTACGCCGGGCCGTTGAGGAACTCGGCTTCACGGCCCTGCGGATCGTGCCCTGGCTGTGGCAACTGCCGCCGACCGACCGGCTGTACTACCCGCTGTACGCCGCCTGCGTCGAACTCGGCATCCCCTTCTGCACCCAGGTCGGACACACCGGGCCACTGCGTCCCTCCGAGACCGGCCGCCCGATCCCCTACATCGACCAGGTCGCGCTCGACTTCCCCGAACTGACCATCGTCTGCGGGCACATCGGCTACCCCTGGACCACGGAGATGATCGCGGTGGCCGACAAACACGCCGACGTCTACATCGACACCAGCGCCTACACCGCCCGCCGATACCCACGGGAACTGGTGGACCACCTGCGCGGCCGGGGCCGCACGAAGGTCTTGTTCGGCACCAACTACCCCATGATCACCCCGGTTCAGGCACTGGAACACCTCGGCGACCTGGACCTGGACGCAGAGACCACCGAGCTGTTCCTGGCCGGGAACGCGCGCCGGGTCTTCGGACTCTAGGCGCTCGGGCTCCTTGCCGTTCGGTTCGATGTGGGGACGCCGCCGTGGACGGTGTCGGATGGTGTGGCGGCGTGACCGTGCTCGGCAGCGATTCCGCCGTGCACGGCACCCTCCCCTTTCATGGTGGACGGGTTCGCGCCCCGCTCTCGTCCACCGCGGCAGTCCACGTCCGCCGAGTTCGAGGTGGAGGCCAAGATCCTCGCCCGTGACGGCGAAGTCCGCCCGCTACCGTGAGGGGCGAGTCGATGGCGAGACGCCCTGGGGAGCGGGACCGCACCCCGAGAAGGTGTTCCGCGTCCGAGATCCGCACGAGTGCCTCGGCCTGCCCACCGACGAGCCCTCGACCAACCTCACCCGCTCACGCCTGGGACGCTCCTTTCCCGAAGGATTCCTCGAACGACCCGGAGGCGGTCGACTTCAGACACGGACTTGACGACTTCTCGATCGCGCCACGGCGGGCACCGTGGCCCAGCGCCGGCATCGGGCGGTGCCCGGTCGGGTCATGTGCGGGTGAGCACGATCTTCTTACCGCCGGCCCGTCCGGTGACCACCCGGGCGAACGCAGCCGGTCCCTCGCTCAGCGGCAGGGGTTCCGGTGCGAGTTCCAAGGTTCCCGCGGCGGCCTGCTCCGCCAGCCGGACAAGCTGCGTGGCGTCGGGCTCGACGTAGAGGTCCCCACTCGTGATGCCTCGTTCCTCCGCAGGCGCGTCCGAAGTCAGGGAGCACAGCCGGCCGCCGTCCCGTACCAAGGGCAGGGCGGCGTCCGCCGTGCCGGTGGCGATGATGAGAGCGGCGTCGAACCCGCCGCGTACCTCGGCCGACCAGTTCGGGTCGTGGTAGTCGACGACCTCGATCGCTCCCAGACCGAGCAGGCGCTCCGCGGCGGCAGCAGACGCGGTCGCGGTCACCTCGATTCCCTTGGCCGCGGCGAGCTGGATGGCCAGGGCTCCGGTGGCCCCGCCTCCGTGGGTGATCAGGAGCCGCTGTCCTCGGCTGAGGTCCAGCTTCTCCAAGGCCTGCAACGCGGTGAGTCCGTTGACCGGCAGCGCCGCCGCGTGCACGGCGTCCAACCCGGGTGGGCAGGCTGCCGCGTGATCGGCGTTGATCAGAACGCGTTCGGCCCAGAAGCCGCTTCCCCCTGGCAGCGGGGCCTCGTGTGCGAGCACCCGGTCCCCTACGGCAAACCCGGTGACACCCGCCCCGACGGCCAGCACCTGGCCCGCGCCCTCCGCTCCGAGCGCCGCCGGGGGGCGCAGCCCCACGTCCCAGCCGGCGCCGTTCAGCAGTTCGTCCCACGGGCCGACCCCGGCCGCCTCAACCGCCACAAGGATCTGACCGGGGCCGGGAGATGACGGTTCGGGCAACTCCAGCAGGGCGACTTCCTTCTCGGCCCCGGACACTCCGCACGCCTTCACAGCAGATCTTTGTCCTCTCACTCAGTCCGGCCGACCGAGAGGTACGGGCCGGGAACCCATAGCAGGCACCAGTGTCGGCCTCGGGAGCCCCTACACAGGTCGCTCGTGGTCTCAGCCGTATTGGTGTCGAACCTATGCAGTCAGTGACCCGGAGATGTGGTCCATTTGAAGCGCGACCAACTGGGCCAATCCTGGAATGGACCTGCACCGGGACCTTGGGTCGGGCCGGGGCGACGACCAGGGTGTGGTGCCTCGCCGTCGTGGTCCCGCCGCCGGACGTCCGAGGCGCATCCGCGGCTGCGGCGGACGTCCCGCCACCGTGGCCGGCCGGGGCCCGGCGGCAGATCCGGGCCCCGGCGGGCGGCTCCGGACCCGGATCGGGCGACCGGGCGGATCCACTTCCCCGCGGCCGGGCGGATCCGGGTTCGGCGCAGCCGTGGGGTGCGGCAGGGAGCCCCAGCAGCGCGGCGGGGTCCGTGGCACGGCGAAGTCCCCCTCCCCCGTTGGGTGAAGCCATGGAGGCGCCCGGCACACTCTCCTTGTCGCAGTCCCTTCACCCAGAGGATGAACCACGCATGCTCACGCTCACCAAGGAAGACGGCCCGGCCGATCTGGACGGAGTGACCCACCTGTCGATCGGGGTTTCGTGGGACCCCACCGGGGGTGCCACCGGCGGAATCATGGGCGCGCTCCGCCGCAAGGCCGGCACCGACCTGGACCTGATCGCCATCGCCATGCAAGGCTCGGACCCGGTACGTCTGGCCGGCCTGGACTCTCTCGACCCCATGGGGAACGGCTCGCTGCTGCACAGCGGGGACAACCAGACCGGCCGTGGGGACGGCGACGACGAGACGGTGACGGTCGAGTTCGCGCGCATCCCGCCCAACATCACCTCGATCGTGTTCGTGGCTGCCGCCTTCAAGCGGGGCAGTTCCTTCCAGAAGGCGCGCAACATCAGTTTCAAGGTGTACGACGCCACCGGTGGAAGCTCCCAGCAGGTCGCCGACATCTGGCCGAGCTTGCTCACTCAGGACAACGGTTGCGCCGTGGCCAAGGCTGTGCGCGTCGGCGAGGTGTGGAAACTCGAAGTGATCAACGTGACCGGGAAGATAAAGCAGGGCGACGAGCACGCCCTGATGCGCTTCGCGATCAGCAAGTAGTACGCCCGCCGCCGTCCGTCCCGCGTGACCCAGCAGCAGGCGGGACGGACACGGCTGTGAAACACGAGCGGGCAGTCTCACCGTGACAGGGCGTGTTCGATGCGGGCCGCACCTCGACGGGGTCGCGTCGTGGCCACGAGCCTCACCTGTCACCTGGCGCAGCCGACGTCGAGGACCTCGACAACGTCTCCGTGGACCGTGTACACCAGCCAGCACCACTCTCCGAACGCGGCCGCGAGCTCCGGCGCCCGTGTCTCGGCGTCGTCGGTGACCGCGTCGATGAGCATGATGATCTCTTGGTGCATCGTGTCCGGCACGTCGAAGAGAACGTCGGCGGCCCTTTGGATCATTTCGACTTTCATGGCACCCCCCGGGCGAGCAGGGCAGCGGCAGGGTTCGGAAACCAAGTACTCAGGGCTGCGCTCACCGACCGAACAGAGCCCTCAGCACCACCGTAGACCCACCGGGCGCCCATCGATGAGAACGGCGCGAAGTCGGCCCGTCACGTCCGGCGCGGGGCTACTCCAGCTTGACGGCGAGGTCGTCCACCACGGCTCGCAAACCAGTCTCGTCCTGTTCCGCGACACGCCTCTGCCGGGCCGAGCCCGTCCCGGCCAGCTGGACCTCGCTCAGCCAGTCACTGACCCGCTGGTCGTCGCCGTGCCGGCTGAGGTGTGGCTCGATGCGTTTCCACAGGTCCTCGATCAGCCGACTGACGGCCAGCGGGGCGCAGTCGCGGGTGTGGGTGCCGGGCAGGGTGCCGCTCGCCCCGTGCCGGGCGGCCTGCCAGCACGCCGCCCTCAGCAGCGGGTCGGGGACCTCGGGTGCGCGTTCACCGTCGCGTACCGCCTCGACGGCGTGTCCGACGAGGGCGCGGACGAGCAGCGCGTACGCGGCGGTGACGCCGGCGTCGGGTATCACGTCCGCGACGCGGACCTCGATGGTGGGCAGGTGCGCCGAGGGCCGGACGTGCCAGTAGAGCATGGCCGGATCCATCGCCGCTCCCGTGGCCACGAGCCGGTCGACGATCCATTCGTAGTGGGCGGAGCCGCGCAGGTAGGGGGGAGGTCCCGCCGAGGGCCACCGGCTCCAGACCATGGACCGCCAGCTGGCGTAACCGGTGTCCGTCCCGTCGCAGTACGGCGAGTTGGCGGTGAGGGCCAGCAGCAGCGGCATCCAGCCCCGCAGGTGGTTGACCGCCTGTACGGCTTCTTCCCTGTCCGCCACACCGACGTGCACGTGGCAGGAATTCACGCCCTGCCCGTGGACGACGGGTCCGAAGGCGCGGGCGAGGGCCCGGTAACGTGCCTGGTCGAGGACGGGCGGTGGTCCGGAACGGCCGAGGACCGCCACGCCACTGGGCACCAGGAGACAGTCGTACTCGGCCGCGGCGGCCGCCGCGCCGCTGCGTAATCGGAGGATTTCCGCCTCCAGTTCGGCACCGGTACGGCACACCGCGCTGACGGTCTCCACCTGGGACGGCGAGAGTTCGGGCGTGGCATGTGGTCCGCCGAGGCGGGTGTGAGCGGCTCGCACGACGGAGAGGGACCGGTAGGCAGCCGACCTGCTGCGCCGGTCGGCCAGGACGAACTCCTCCTCCACGCCGACCGTCGGCGGTGCCGTCGCCTCAGGTCGGAAGCCGGGTATTCCGGCGGCGGCAGGGGTCACGGCATCAAGTGGCTCTGGCACGTCCAGCCCTTTCACAAGACTCGGAACACCGGCATCCACTCGTCATGGGCTCTGTGCCGCTTGCGATCGCTCCTCACACGTCGGTACGCACAGGCCACTTACTGCCGAACAACGGGTGGGAATGGTCATGCTGGGCCTTGGACCGAAGGCACCGCAAGCGATTGCCAAGCCAGCATCGTGGCGCGCGGACCACACGTGCCGCGTGTCGGCAGTCGTGCGGAGCGGCGGGTGAGGTGCGACCGGGAGACCCCAGGTGGTGCCGGTGCACCCGATACGTCGACCGTGAAGTGACCGATTTCGCGCCTCACTTCGGGCAGGGCTTGCGCGTTGGGTGCGACCATATGATCAAATCTGGTGATGCGTACCCCCCACACTCAGACGCATCATGCTGCCCAGTCGGACGGAGGTCCCACCGAATCGGTTCCGCACAGGTGCCGTCCGTACGACGAGCCGGCCTCGGCGGTGCACCATCCGCTGGACGACTTCCTCACCGAGACCGGCACGGCGAGGCGGCAGGACGACGACTCCGAGGACCCTGGGCTCCCCCCCATCACAGGCGTGGCAGCCGACGTCGTAACCGCGCCACCGGACTGCCCACCGTCGCACGGTTCCTCGTCTGGGCGCTGACTCTCGTCTGCCTCGTCACCCTGGCCGACCGCTGGGCGCTGCTGTACGCCGAGCACACGGCCTCCGAACGACTCAAGGGCAGGCTGCACCTCGCCGCCGCGCCCGAGGTGCGCATCGGTGGCTTCCCCTTCCTCACCCAACTGGCCGCACGGCGCCTGGACTCGGTGTCCGTCACCGTCCCCGACATCCCCGCCCACCGGGTGACCCTCACGCAGGTCACCGCCACCGCGGACGACGTTCGCATCGACGGCGACGGGCCCACCACGGTCAGCGGCGCACTCGTTCGCCGGCTGCACGGTCAGGTCCTGCTGTCCTTCGCCGACATGAACCGCGAACTCGGCGCCTCGCAAGTGGCGTTCACGGCCCACGGCCCCGACCGCGTCCGGGCCCAGGGCACCCTTCACCTCACGGGCCGCGACCTGAGCGTACGGGCCGACGCCCGTATCCGGCGCCACGGGGACCGCGGCCTCGCCACCGTCGTGGACGGCATACGGCTCGACATCGACGACCTCGCGACGTACCGGCCCGGCACGGGGGCCGCCGACGGGCTCCACCTGACGCGCGACTCGGCGCGTCGCCTCACCCGGGAAGCGGAGAAGTTGGCGTCCTCCCCCTCGTGAACGAGGGGGATTCCCCTATGAGGGGGTTCGGCCGGTTGCCCGGCTTACAGGTTCCTGCTTCACAGACCGCCTGGCGGCGAGGTCTCCACAGGCTGACACGGGCGGCCCGCCCGCGTTTTTGATGTTGATGGCCGCATTGACGTCAGCGTGCCCGGTGTACCCGCAGCCCGCGGCTTTGCACCGGAAGACCGCTTGGCTTTCGCGGTTTCCTTCCGAGACGAAGCCGCAGGCGGAACACCTCTGCGACGTGTACGCGGGATGGACTTTCGCCACGGTTGTGCCCGTGTACCGGGCCGCGTTGGTGAGGGCGAGTTCGAGACGGTGCCATCCCTTGTCGAGGATGGCCCGGTTCAAGCCCCGTTTCTGGGCTACGCGGGAGCCGGGGTCTTGAAGGGTTCCGGACGCCGAGGCGGACATGTTCCTGATCCGCAGGTCTTCCAGCACGACGAGGGCGTTCTTCGCGACGATCCGGGAGGCGGTTTGCGCGCAGAAGTCGCCGCGCCGGTCCGTGACCCGGCCCATGATGGCGTTCAGTGCGGTGATTGTCTTACGGCAGTTGGCGCTTGCCCGCTGGGAGCGGGCCAGGCGCTGCTGAAGCCGACGATAGCGTGCGGATTCGCCGGCAGTAATGAACTGCCGGTCGTGGAAGTCGCCGTCCGAGGTGACCACGGCCGTCTTCACGCCCCGATCGATCCCGACGATCGTGCCCGGCATCGCATGCCGCTCGGGCGTGACCGCCTGGTCGTCCACCAGGAACGACACGAACCAGTGGGCGCCCTTGCGGGACACGGTGGCCGAGCGGACCGCGCCGCCCAGCGGGCGCGACCACCGGAAGCGGACCCATCCCAGCTTCGGCAGCTTCACCCGGCCCCACTTGCGGCCCAGGCGCTCCACCTGGATTTGCTTGGAGTCAGGGAACCTGAACGAGGGCGACCAACGGGCTTTGGACCGCCACCGCACCCTGAACGCGCCATGCTCCCGGCACGCCCGGTCCAGTTCCTTCAGGGTCTGCTGAAGCGCGTGCGACGGGGCGGCCTTCAACCACGGATGATCGCGTTTGGCGTCGGCCAGCTCGGCGCACTGCGGCGCGTAGTTCATCCACGCACCGCGCCGCCGGTACTCACGGCGCTGATGAAGGCCGGTGTTCCACACCGCCCGGCAGACGCTTCCGAACTCCTCACACATCTGCGCCTGTTCGGCCGTCACATCAAGCCGGTACCTGCGGCCCGACAACATGGATACACCCCCCTCCACTTGATGTGATCACTGTACCGGCGGCCACTGACAACGCAGCGAACTCCGCCGCTGCGCGGCTCGCCCCGAGGATGAGCTAACCCCTCCCTGAAGGAAGGGGCCCGCGCTCAAGAACTCCGGTCAAGGCCATGCTGGCGCTCCCGGCGATCGCGCACCGACTCGGCCTCCCCGACAGCGCGGTGCGCGCGGCGCTTCACGACGAGGACCGGCTCCACCGGCTCACCGGCGCGCCGCGCTTCCTGCACGACCTGACCGGCATCAACCTCGTGGACGTGGCGATCGACCACCCCGAGCTCCTCGAACGGCTGAACCTGGACCCGTCGTTGCTCAGCACGCTGAGCAAGCTGACCCGTCCCCAGATCGCCGACCGCTTCTCCTTCGCCTTCCAGCTCCCGAAACCGCCGTCGGGCGCGCTGCACCTGCAGCGCGTCACGGTGGGCAAGGACGGCGTCCGCACCGACGTTTCGGGGACAGGACTGCTTGTGGGCGGTTGACCGGACGGCGTGCGTGTCCCTCGGCCGGGAGTGCGATCTCCCGGCCGAGGCGGAACAAGCGGCCGAAGGACGAGCTCAGCCCCTCACCGCGAACGCCTTCGCGATGTGGTCGCGCCCGGCGCCGGACGCCAGCAGCAGCCGGAGCAGGACCCGGGACTTGTACGGGTCGAGGAAGCCGCCGTCGATCAGCCCGCGCCTGAGCAGGTCCGTCTCGGAACCGGGCGCCTTGTACGTGTGGCGGAGCACCGAACCGCTCCCGGTACGCGACGTCAGCACGACCGGCATGTGCTCGGCCAGTGTGCCGAGCCGGGGCACGAGCACGTCCGGCACGTGGCCGACGCCGAAACCGGCGACGACCAGTCCCGCGTGCGTGGCCTCGAGCCCCTGGAGCTGCGCGCCGTCGTCGTCCAGGGTGACCACGTGCAGGGCGACACGGGACGCCTCCAGCCGCTCCCGGTCGCACCCGGCGGCCAGCGGCTCGTGTCGCGGCGCGGCCAGCAGCAGCCGTACCCGGCCCTCCACGACGTGCCCGAGCGGACCGGTGTCCGGCGAGGAGAAGGCCGCCGGGCTCGTACTGTGCGTCTTGCGCACCCATCGCGCCGCGTGCACCTCGTCGCCGAGGACCACCAGCGCACCCGCCCCGCGCGCCTCCCGCGCCGCGGCCACGCGCACCGCGGCGAGCACGTTCGCCGGCCCGTCCGCTCCCGCCATGGCGGGCTGCCGCATCGCGCCGGTCAGCACGAACGGCGCCTCGTGCGGCCACACCAGGTCGGCCAGGAAGGCCGTCTCCTCCAGGGTGTCGGTGCCCTGTGTGACGACGACGCCGTCCGCGCCCTCCGCCACGGCCCGCGAGGCGACGTCGACGACGTCGAGCACCTGCGCGAACGTGAGACTTCCGCTGGGCACGGCCTGGACGTCCCGTACCTCCAGGGGGACCCTCAGATCCGTCAGGCCGGGTACCGCCGCTGTGATCTCTGCACCGCTCAGCCGCGCTCCCCGCGCGCCTCCCGGCACCGATATCGTTCCTCCGAGTGCCAACAGCACGACGCCCAACGCGCACCCCTCACCCACGCCCCGTGTCCCGCCCGGCAAAGGCCCGCCGGGCGCTCCCAACCTACAGGTCGTTCCGCATACCGGCAGATGAGTACTCACAACCAGGACGGGGAAGCTCAGTAGCCGATGACATCCGTGAACCCGTGCCCGGTGATCTCCTCCCCGGCGAGAGTGCCGGTCACCTGACATGCGCCGGTGTAGACGCCCGGAGCACTGAACAGTGCGCGATGGGTGATGTCCAGGGATGCGTCCAGGGCCGGTACGGTCAGGGCCCACTGACCGTTGCGGTCGGTTCGGCGGGCATCGGTGATCAAGTGCGCGCCGTCGGCCCTGAGTTCGGTGAGCCAGGCACTGCCGTCGCCCGCGGTGTCCCAGACACTCAGCCGGCGGCCCGCACCGACGTCGAGTCCGAGCCAGGTGAAACGCGGGGCTTCGGTGGCGCCGGAAACCCATTGGCGGTCGAACCACGTACGTCCGCCGACCTCGTGTGTGACCCCGTCGACCGTGATGGTTCCCGAGGTGGTCAGACCGGACAGCGCGTACTGCCCCGTCCTCCCGCCGAAGAAGGGGAACACTCCGGCGCCGCCGCTGTGGAGCACGGGATCGTCATCGCGTCGAAGGGTGAGCCGGATGGACGCGGCGTCCGTGGCACCGGATATCTCCAGCTCGTCCAGGTCCCCCTGGACGGTCAGGAGCGACGTCCGGACGTCGAGTGCGTCCGCGGACAGAGTCACGCCGTCCACGCCCTCGACGGTGTGCTTGTCGCTGGTACGGCCGTCGGGTTCCTGGAGCAGTGCGACCGTGCTCGTACAGGCGCCGTTCATCTCCATCGCATGGATCTTCACCCAGAAGACCTTCTCCTCATGGTGCAGCCTGGCGCCGAACCACCACGAGTCCGCCTCGCCGACGGAGGTCGCGGGGAGTCCGCCGGCGGCGTCGATCAGGGTGGGGCGGGGTGTGGTCATCGAATCTCCTGTCACCGGGCGGCAGTTGACGGCCGCGCTGTTGATCAAGAGTAGAACCGCTGCCCGATCGGCCGGTCGGCGCGTCAGCGAACCCGTTCCGGCCCACCGGGCTCGGCCGCTGCCGGTCGAGGCATGCGTTCAAGGAGGTGACTGACCGGCGCCCGCCCGCCCCGGGGCCGCCCCAGCCCGCTGCCACTACCCCTGATGCGGGGCAGTGGCAGCGGGCCAGGGGGCCAGGGGGCCATCGGAGTGTTGCCGGGCAGTGTCGGACGGACAGCGCGGGTCCGCTCGGCCATGCTGGACAAGAGTGGCACCCGTCCATGCGACAAGGAGCACGGTATGCCGGCAGATCCGGTCGAACGATTCCTCGCGGCCCTGGACCCTGATCACCGCGAGGCGGTCGGCGCCAAGCCGCGTGCGGAGCAGGAATCGCTCGCGGCGGCCTGGGAGCGGGAACTGGAAGCGGACGACGAGCTCGACACGCTCGACGAGCTGTCCCCGCCGGCGGCGGAGGCTGAGGCCGCCCGCCGCGTCATGGAACGCGGATCCCACTAGAGACCACCGTCCGGCACGTCCGTGCGCCGCACATGCGGTACCGGCAGGACGCCGGGGCGGGCGCCTGACTGGAGAGCCGCGAAGCCTCCCGTCACCGCCTCGGCACCGTCAGAAGCGCGGTGCCTGCGGTGTGGGCTGCGGTGCCGGGACGATCCCCGGGTTCACGCCGTCGTTCCGGCGGCGGGACGGCTTGCACGTGATGTCGTGGGCCGGAAGCCTTCCGGTGCTCAGGTAGGCGTTGACGGCGAGGTTGGCGCAGGCCCGTTGGTCCTCGGAGTAGACGCCGTGGCCCTCGCCGCCCTCGACGTAGACCATGCGCGAGCCCTTCAGGGCACGGTGCATGCCGAGGCCGCTGACCAGGGGCGTCTGGGGGTCCCACTGGTTCTGGACGGTGAGAACGCCGACCTTGTTGTCCACTGCCGTGACGGACTCGGCCGGCTTGTTCCAGAAGGCGCAGGGCGTGATGTTCGAGGCGAAGTCGCCGTAAAGGGGGTATGCGGCTTTGTCACGGATCGCGTCACGCCGGTACTGCTGCGGGTCGCGCGGCCACGCCGCGGTGTCGCCGCAGACCACGCTCCAGAAGACGGCGGTGCCGTTGTCGGACGGCGGCTGCCCGGTCGCGGCGCGGCGCGGAGGCCGTTGGTCGCCCGGCACCGGGGAGAGGTGGGCGGTCCCATGGCCGTCGGCGGCCTTCTTGAGGCTGACGACGGCCTCGGCCGCGTATGCGGGGGTGAAGAACCGGGCGCGCAGGGTGGCACGGATGTCGTCCCCGGTCAGCTTCTCGCCGTTGGCGTCGATGGGCGTGCGGTCGGCCCGCGCGATCAGATCCCAGAAGGTCTTCTTCACCTTGGCCGGGGTGTCGCCGAGTCGGTAGGTGCGGTCGTGCTGCGCGGTCCACTTCGTCCAGCGGGTGAACGCCGGCTCGGTGCCCTCCGCCCAGACCTGGATCATGCCGCGCCACACCCGTGCCGGGTCGACCGCGCTGTCCAGGACGAAGCGGTCGGTCCGCTGCGGGAACATCTGCGTGTACACGGCGCCCAGGTAGGTGCCGTAGGAGTAGCCCAGGTAGGAGATCTTCTTCTCGCCCAGGACGGCGCGGATGACGTCCATGTCGCGGGCGGTGTTGCGGGTGGTGAAGTACGGCAGCCGATCGCCGTTCCTGGCCCGGCACTTGTCGGCGACGGTTCGGGCCCACTTGACGTCGCGGCCGAACGTCTCGCTCTTGTAAGGGCGTTCGAAGTTCTGCTCGGTTGCCGTGAGACCGCAACCGAGCGGACTGCTGCGGCCCACGCCGCGTGGGTCGAAGCCTATGAGGTCGTACTGCTCGCGGACCTTTTCGGGCAGCGCGTCCTTCATCATGACCGGCATGTCCAGACCCTCGCCGCCCGGACCGCCGGGGTTGAAGAGGATCGCGCCGTGCCGCTTGCCGGGGACACTGGTCCTGAGGCGGGATATGGCCAGCTCGACCGTTTTCGCGCCGGGGCGGCCGTAGTCGAGCGGGACCTCGATGGTCGCGCACTGGAACGCGGCCGGTTGTGATGTGTCGCATCTGTGCCACGCGGGCTTCTGGTTCTCGAATCTCTGCAGCGTTTCCGCCGCGGATGCCTGCGCCGGGGCGAGGGCGGGGATCAGCGTTGCCGTGACCCCTGCGACGAGTAAGGGCGCCATGCGTCCCATCCGCACGATGGCCGTTCCTTTCCGTCAACTTCCAGGACGGTCCGACCATTTCGCGTCCGGGCAGCGGACGAATCCCCCTGCGGAGCGATCTTGCTACGACTCGCGGCGTACACGGAAAGAGACGTAGGGAGGAGAACCGGAAGGGGCTGATCGCCGTCCGGGGCCGCGATCGGGAAGCCCGCGACCCGCTCCCGTCCGTGAGGAGCGAGCCGCGGCGGGATGAGTCAGGTGGCGGTCGGTGTCGCCGGTCCGGTCCGGTCCTGTGTCTTCTGCTGTGTCTTCTGCTGTGTCTTCTGCTGTGTCTTCTGCTGTGTCTTCTGCTCGAAGCGCGGGTGGAACCGCCGGGTGTGGTCCAGGTGCCGTGCCGGGCCGGTCAGGGTGACCGTCGCCGTCAGGCGGACATCGGCGCTCGAGGCTGCCAGTCGCAGCTGGAGTTCGCCCGGTTCGACCACCCGGCGTCCGTCGCGGCCGGTGAAGGAGGCCAGGTCGGCCGGCACGGTCACCCGCACGCGGCGCGCCTCGCCCGGGGCCAGCGGGATGCGGGTGTAACCGACGAGGCGCTGCACCGGCTGGACGACGGAGGCGACCGGGTCGTGCAGGTAGAGCTGGACGACCTCGGTGCCGTGCCGCTGCCCTGTGTTGCGCACGGTGAGGGCGAGGGTGAACTCGCCGCCGGTGTCCGCCTCCAGCCGGTCGACCGTCAGGCCGTCCCAGTCGAAGGACGTGTAGGACATCCCGTGTCCGAACGGGAAGGCCGCGGTCGGATCGACGGTGGAGACGTCGCTGGCCTGGGCGAGCCGGGCACCGAGGTAGGTGGCGGGCTGTGCGCCGGCGCCGCGGGGCACGCTGACCGGCAGTCTTCCGGAGGGGTTGGTCCGGCCGCTCAGCACTCCCGCGATCGCGGTGGTTCCCTCGGCGCCGGGGAAGAAGGACTGCACGATCGCGGCGGCCCCCTGCGCGGCGCGGCCGAGGGCGTACGGCCGGCCGGTGAGCAGGACCGCCACGACCGGCCTCCCGGTGTCCAGCAGGGCGTCGAGCAGTTGCTGCTGCGCACCGGGCAGAGTCAGCGACTCGACGTCACAGCCTTCTCCGCTGGTACCCCGCCCGAAGAGACCGGCGCGGTCCCCCAGCGCCGCGACGACGACGTCGGCCCCGCGCGCGGTGCGGACGGCCTCGGGGATGCCGGAGACGTCGCCGTCGTCGACGCCGGTGCCGCGTACGACGGTGAGCTCCGCGTCCGGGAACGCGCGCCGCAGGGCATCGTGCAGGGTGGGCAGGCCGATGCCCGGCGGGGTCTGCGGGTGGTGCACCCCGACGTGCTGGGGGAAGGAGTAGCAGCCCAGTACGGCGGTGGGTTCGGCGCCGTTGGGGCCGATCAGGGCGATGCGGCGCGGCCGGTCCAGGGGGAGGGTGCCGTCGTTGGTCAGCAGGACGACCGCTTCCTCGGCGACGGTGCGGGCCAGTTCCCTGTTCCCGGGCGAGTCCAGGTCGATCGTGCCGCGCAGCGCGTCCGGGTCGTCCCGGCCGGCTCCGTCGAGGGCGGCCGGGACCGGGCTCCAGTCCGGGTCGAGGAGGCCGAGGCGGACCTTCTGGGTGAGCACCCGGCGCACGGCGCGGTCGACGAGCGACTCCGGTACCCGGCCCGCCGTGACCGCTTCGGCCAGGGGCGTGCCGAACGTCTTGACGGTGGGAAGTTCCACGTCGACACCGGCGCGCAGGGCCGTGCCCGCGGCCTGGGCCCAGTCCCCGGCGATGCCGTGGAGCGTCTTGAGGAAGGCGATGCCGAAGTAGTCGGCGACCACCGTGCCGTCGAAGCCCCAGGTGTCGCGCAGCAGCCCGGTGAGGAGGTCCTCGTCGGCGGCCGAGGGCATCCCGTCGGTGTCGGTGTAGGCGTGCATGACGGAGCCCGCCCGGCCCTCGCGCACGGCCATCTCGAAGGGGGGCAGCACGACGTCCGCCCGTTCGCGCGGGCCCATGCCGACGGGGGCGAGGTTGCGGCCGGCGCGGGACGCGGAGTAGCCGGCGAAGTGCTTGAGGGTGGCGACGACGCCGCTGGACTGCAGACCCTGGACGTAGGCGGTGCCGATGGTGCCGACGAGGCAGGGGTCCTCTCCGATGGTCTCCTCGACGCGGCCCCAGCGCGCGTCGCGCACCACGTCCAGGACGGGCGCGAGACCCTGGTGGACGCCGACGGACCGCATGTCGCGGCCGATGGCGGCCGCCATCCGGCGGATCAGGCCGGGGTCGAAGGTGGCACCCCAGGACAGCGGCACGGGGTAGGCGGTGGCACCCCAGGTGGCGAACCCGGCCAGGCACTCCTCGTGCGCCAGCGCGGGGATGCCGAAGCGGTTCGCCGCCGCGATCCGCATCTGGGTGCGCGACAGGGAGAGCGCGCCGAGGGCGGGGTCGACGGGTGCCGTGCCGAAGGGGCGGGTCAGCTGCCCCACGCCGGACGGCAGGAGCGCGTCGAGGTCGACCGTCTCCTCCATGTCGTGCTGGTGGGGGGCGACTTCACCGCCCTCGTCGGAGGCGCCGACCCAGACGCCGTACAGTTGGGCGATCTTCTCCTCCAGGGTCATCGCGTCGATCAGCGCGGTCACGCGGACGGCGATGTCCTGGGTGGGGTCGTTCCAGAGAGGGGGTTCGGGGGTGGTCTCTACGGCCACTTCGGGTCACTTTCCTCCGACGCCCATGAGGCCCCGGACGAGGGCTCTGCGGGCGAACAGGTAGACGAGCAGGACGGGCACCACGGACAGCGTCACGGCTCCCAGCAGGCCGGGGATGTCGATGCCGTGTTCGGTCTGGAAGTTGTACAGACCTAGGGTGATCACCTTGGTCGAGTCGGACTGGGTCAGGACGAGCGGGAACAGGAAGCCGTTCCAGGCCTGGAGCGCGGAGAACACCACGATCGTGGACAGGCCGCCGCGTGAGAGCGGGACGACGAGCTGGAAGAACATTCGCAGCGGGCTCGCCCCGTCGACCGTCATGGCCTCGAACAGCTCCGGGGAGATGTCCCGCATGGCGCCGCTGAGGATGAGCGCCGACATCGGCAGGCAGAAAGCGGCGGTGGGCAGGATGACGCCGAGGAGGTTGTCGTACAGGCCGGCTTCGCTGATCAGGTAGAACATCGGGACGATGACGGCCTGGGCGGGGATGGCGAGGCCCAGCAGGAACAGCCGGAAGACCTGCGAGGTGATCCGGCTGCGGCTGCGGACGATCGCGTAGGCCAGCGGCGGTACGAGCAGCAGCACCACGCCGACGACGCAGACGGTCACGATGACGGTGTTCAGGAAGTACCGGCCGAAGCCCGAGTCGAAGGCGCCGGTGTAGTTGTGCAGCGTGAAGTCGTGGGGAAAGGACAGCGGTCCGTTCCTCGCGTAGTCCTGCCGGGTGCGCAGGGTCGCCGCCAGCATGACGTACAGCGGCAGGCCCACCAGGACCAGCCAGGTGACCGAACCGGCTCCGGCCAGGTGGTTGGGGCGTCGCCTCACGAGACTCCTTCCATGGAGCCGCGCATCTTGTCGTAGCCGGAGACACGGACGACGACCAGCGAGATGATCGTGGCCGCGACGACCAGACAGAGGGCGATGGCCGATCCGGCGCCGAAGTCGAAGCTCTGGAAGGCCTTCTGGTACATGTAATAGGCGCTGATCGTGGTGTCGCTGCCCGGTCCGCCCTGGGTGAGGATGAGCACCGTCTCGAAGGTGGTGAGCCCTCCGACGACCATCAGGATCGTCGAGGTGACGACCGCGTTGCGCAGCTGCGGCAGGGTGATGTGGAAGAACTGGCGGTATCGTCCCGCGCCGTCGATCTCGGCAGCCTGGTAGAGCACCTGCGGGACGGCGCGGGCGGCACCCTGGTAGATGAGGGTGTGGAACGGGGTGAACTGCCAGGTGCTGACGAAGGCGAGCACTCCGATGGCCGGGGCCTGTTCGCCGAACAGGTTGCCGTCCCCGAACAGCCAGGTCATCCGCGCGGGGATGCCGAAGTTCGGATCGAGCAGCGCCCGCCAGAGCACCGACACGGCGGTGGAGGACAGCAGCAGCGGGACGAAGTAGATCGCCGACAGCACGGCCCGGTTGCGCTGGTGCCCGGCTGCCCACACGCCGAGCACGATGCTCAGCGGTGTCTGCAGGCCCACGCCCAGGGCGGTGAGCAGCAGGGTGAGCCAGATGCTCTTGATCATCACCGGGTCGTCGAGGATGCGGTTCCAGTTGTCCGTGCCGACGAACTGCGGTGATCCCAGGCCGTTCCAGCTCATGAAGGACAGCGCCGCCACCACGACGAGCGGGGCGATGGCGAAGAGGGCGAAGAAGACGGTGGCGGGCAGCGCCCAGAGGAAGCTGGGGCGCGTGCCACGGGCGGCGTAAGCGTCGTCCGGCCGTCGCCGGCCCCTCCTGGTGACCGTGGCGGCGGGCGGAGCGCTCGTGAGGTGGGTGGTCATGAGCGGTTCACTTGGACGGAAGGGCCTGCATGGCCTCGATGAAGCCGTCCGCGTCGAGCCGGCCGTCGAAGAACTGCTGGACGGCTTGGTGGATGGGTGTGATGGCGGCCGGCGGGTAGGCCTGGTCCCACGACAGCTGGAAGGACTTGGCCTTGGCGACGAGGTCGTACTGGAAGCGCGAGTACGCCGGGCTGGCCGACTCGCCGAGGAACTGCGGGGTGTTGGTGGTCGTCGGCAGGTTGCCGATGCCGAGCTGGGCCTTGACGAACTCGTCGGAGTACATGAGCTTCAGGAAGTTCGCGACGGCGTCGGGGTGCTGGGTCCTCTTCAGCACGGAGTAGAAGTTGTTGGTGTTGCCGACCACGTCGGAGGTGTCGCCCTGTCCGCCGGGGATGGTCGGGAACGTGCTGTAGCCCAGGCCCTTGGCGGCGAAGTCCTTCGCGTCCTGCTGCTGCTGGGCGTAGTACCAGGAGCCCATCAGCTCGAATCCGGCCTTGCCGGAGGCCACCAGCGCCGGCGAGGCACCGTTGGTGTACTTCACCGAGTCGTAGTTCTTGCCGAAGGCTCCGGCGTCGACCAGCTGCTTGAGCGTGCCGAGCGCCTTCCTGCTGTCCGGGCTCGCCCACGCGTCCTTGTCCCCGTCGAGAGCCTTCTGGAACAGCTCCGGCCCGGCGACCCGGTCGTAGACGTACTCGAACCACATCAGCGTCGGCCACTGGTCGCCACCGCCGAGGGCGATCGGAGTGACGCCCTCGGCCTTCAGCTTCTTCACCGCGTCGAGCAACTGGTCCCAGGTCTGCGGCGGCTGCACACCCGCCTTGCCGAGCACGGTCTTGTTGTCGAACAGCAGCACGGGCTGTGTTCCGCGCATCGGGACGCCGTACGCCTTGCCGTCGACGACCGCGCTGTTGAAGACGGCGGGGAGGAACTTGTCCTTCAGCCCGGGGTCCTTCTTGATGAAGTCGTCCAGCGGCATCAGCAGTCCGGCCTGGACGAACGGCTGGATGCTGCCGCCGCCCCAGTTGAAGAAGATGTCGGGCGCCTTCGGCGTGTTGATGATCGTCTGTAGTTTCTGCTGGTAGTCGGCGCCGGGGATGGTGTCGAGGACGGCTTTGACGTCCGAGGTCTTGTTGAAGGTATCGATGATCTGCTTCTCGACCTTGTTGCTGGCGTCGCCATACACCAGCACATGGATCCTGCCGTCGTTCGGGGAACCTCCGCCGTTGCCGTCGCCGCAGGCCGCGAGACCCGCCGCGAGGGCGAGCGTCGTGGTGCAGACGAGCACCCGGGACATCCGTGTACGCATGGTCATCCAGCCTTCCGAAACTTTCGATGGCATTGCCGAATTCTGCGGCTGGACAGTAGGGGCAGAGGGAAGAGGCGGTCAATGGTCGTGCATGCGTACGGCCAAACCGTTACCGCTCGTCAAGGTCTGTGCTGCTGCCGCCATGCGCCCAGAAGACGGGGCGGGATGGGCAGTGACGTCGGCAGCCGTGACCAGGGGGAGCCGGAGGTTTCGCTCCCGACAGTTTCGAAAGGGGTGAGCGGTCGTTCGGAATCGGTCGTTCGGAAGTCCCCCGCGCGAAACAAGCCGAGATCGAACACAGCTGGAGGTCACGGCTACCGCCGGCCCCTGCAAAGACCGCCGCCGACCCCGCAGGGGCGAGTGACAGCGCCAATGGGCAAGCACCCCATGACGTCGGCGTGAACTATGGATCACGTCCCCATGTCGGCCGGGTTCGGCGAGTCGCACGCTACGCCCAGCGGTTGCGACCACCTCCGCGTGCCGGGATGTCCTGTCCCGCACCGGCGACACGGGTGGCACGCCAACCCCGCGTATCTCCCCACTCGTTCAGGAGAACAGCGATGGTGCGATTCCCCCACAAACGGTCCGTCAGGACATTCGTCGTCCGAATCGCGAGTGCCCTGGCCGCAAGTGCACTCCTGCCGGCCGGCGGTGTGGCCGCCGCCGGGCCCGCTGCCGCCGCGGGCCTGACCCAGGTGAGCGATTTCGGCTCCAACCCGGGCAGTCTGAACATGTACAGCTTCGTGCCCGCCAACCTGCCGGGCAACGCCCCGCTCGTCGTCGCCCTGCACGGCTGCACCCAGAGCGCCAACGACTACTACGGCCACTCCGGTTGGCCCAAGTACGCGGACCTGTACAAGTTCGCCCTCGTCCTCCCCGAGCAACCGTCGCAGACCAGTCCCCTCATAAACTGCTTCGACTGGGGCACGCCCGGCGACGACGACCGGGGCAAGGGCGAGGCACTGTCCATCTACCAGATGGTCCAGTACGCCGAGGCCAACTACCACGTCGACCCGAGCCGGATCTACATCACCGGCCTGTCCGCCGGTGCCGGGATGACCGCCGACATGCTCGCCGACTACCCGGACGTCTTCGCGGGTGGCTCGATCGACTCCGGACCGGCGGCCCAGTGCTCGACCAGCGGCATCACGAACGCCAGCTGCACCTCCGGCACGACCACCCGGACGCCCCGGCAGTGGGGCGACCTGATCCGCAACTCCGATCCCGGCTACGGCGGCCCCTGGCCGAGAGTCGCGGTCTGGCAGGGCAGTTCGGACACCACCGTCAACCCCGCCGAACTGACCTACAACAGGGACGGCTGGACCGATGTCTGGGGCACCGGCCAGACTCCGTCCAGGACCCGGTCGCTGACCGGCGGCACCACGGAGAACTTCTACGACGACGCCGATGGCCAGGCGGCGGTGGTGACCTTCTCCGTCTCGGGCATGGCGCACGGCCTGGCGGTCGATCCGGGCTCCGGCACCGACCAGTGCGGCACGACCGGCACGTACTACCTGGACTCCATCTGCTCCAGCTACTACACCGCCCAGTTCTTCGGCCTGGACCGGACCGGACCCGCCGCCCCGACCGGGCTGACCGTGACCGGGAGCACCGACACCAGCGTGTCACTGAGCTGGAACGCGGTCCCCGGGGCGGCCTCCTACGACATCTACCGCGACGGCACCCTCGTCAACACCTCCCCCGTCACCGGCACCGCATACACCGACACCGGACTCGACACCGGCACCACCTACCGCTACACCGTCGCCGCGGTCGACTCCACCGGCACCATCGGCGACCGGGCCGCTGCCGTGAACGCCACCACGGAGGCCGCCACTTGCTTCACCGACGACAACTATCACCAGGTCGCGGCCGGCCGCGCCCACCAGACGCTGGGCGAGGTCCATGCCAACGGCTCCAACCAGGACATGGGCCTGTACAACACGTACGTCACCCACACGCTGAGGGAGACCTCCACCGGCTCCTACGTCGTCGTCGACGGCCCGTGCTGATCCCGGTTCACGTCCCGGGGGCGACCGTGCGGCCGCGGGCCAGGGGCATGCGGGCCGTGACCTGCTTTCCGGCGGGGTGCGGCGTGGTGACGACCCGGTCGCTGAAGGCGCACACCAGATGAAGGCCGTGGCCGCCGACACGCCGCTCGTCCCTCGCTCTGACCACGGGTTCCTCGCGGGAGGTGTCCCACACCGTGATCGCGAGTTCGCCAGGGGACAGCTCCAGGATCAGCCCGCAGGGGCCTGGGGCGTGCCGTATGGCGTTCGTCAGCAGTTCACTGATCACGAGCTCGGCGTCCAGGACCACAGGTGCGGAGGGGGACGGGCGACCAGCGCACGCGGCGCGGGCCAGCAAGGCCTGCAGCGCCTGACGGCCCTCCTTCGCGCGGGCGGCTCCGCCGGCGAAGGCCACGCCGAACCGCAGCGGTCCGGCCCCTTCCGTTCTCCGGTCATCCGCCGCCTTCTGCCCAAGCGGGATGGCCATTCCTCATGCCTTACAAGTCGCGAAAACGGGCTTGTGGTGATGGTGGTGCATGGTGCGGATACCCATGGTCGGGAAGGCTAGTGCCGCGGCCGGAAAGGTTCACCGGCTCGCGACGCCCGGCCCGGCGCCTCGCCGCGTTGTCGCCTCACCCGGGTACATCCCGTACGCGGGCGATGCTCCGCCTTGCGATGCTCCCCCACTGCCTGAAGGGCGTGGGAGGTGCCCCCAGCACCGGACGCCGCGAGCTTTCCGGCAGACCTTTCCGGTCACCGCACCAGGCAACGGATCGTGCCGATCGCGGCCGTGCACCCGGACAGCGGAGCGGGCCGGCTCATGTCCGCTTGCCGCGGGCGCGCCGGAAGCGGTCGAGTCCGTCGGCGAGTTCGACGAGGGGGCCGGGGTAGTCGAGGGCGGCGCGGTCCGGGCCGGGCAGCTTCCACGGCTCGTGCACGCGCGGGGTCTCCACTCCGGCGAGTTCGGGGACCCAGCGACGGACGTAGGTGCCCTCCGGGTCGTATTTCTTGCCCTGGGTGACCGGGTTGAGGACCCGGTTGGGCCGCGTGTCGGTGCCGGTGCCCGCCATCCACTGCCAGTTGAGCTGGTTGTTGGCCAGGTCGCCGTCGACCAGCCACTGCAGGAAGTGGTCGGCCCCGATCCGCCAGTCGACGTAGAGCGTCTTGGTCAGGAAGCTCGCGGTGAGGAGCCGGGCGCGGTTGTGCATCCAGCCCTCGTGGAGCAGCTGCCGCATCGCCGCGTCGACGACCGGATAGCCGGTGCGCCCCTCGCGCCAGGCGTCGATGTCGGGGCCTGCGGTGCGCTCCGTGCGCCAGCGGTCACGCTTGGTGCGGTAGTCGCTGTGCGCGGCGTGCGGCCGTGCGGCGAGCACCTGCCGGTGGAAGTCGCGCCAGGCGAGCTGGCGTACGAACGCCTCGGCGCCGGCCCCACCGTGCCGGCGGGCCCGGTGCACGAGCTCCACCGGCGACAGGGTGCCGAAGTGCAGGTGGGCGGAGAACCGGGAGGTGGCGTCGGCGGCCAGGTCGTCGCGGGTGGTGTCGTAGGCGTCCAGGCCGCGGCGCCAGTAGGCGGTGACCTGTTCGCGGGCCGCGCTCTCGCCGCCGGGCGGCAGCGCCGGGGACGGTCCCGCGACCCCGGCGCGAGCAGGCATCCTCTCGCCGCCGGTCTCGTCGGGGACGGGCACCCGGCGCGGGGCGCCGACGACCTGCCGCAGCGGTACCTGTGCCCACTGCCGGTAGTACGGCGTGAAGACGGCGAAGTGGTCGGAGGCCGCGGGGGTCGCCGTGCCGGGCGGCACGGCCACGGTGACCGCGTCGTGCACGAACAGCCGGCGTCCTGCCTGTTCCAGGGCGGAACGCAGCCGTTCCTCCCGGCGCGCGGCGAACCCGCTGTGCCCGGCCGACATGTGCACCTCGTCGGCGTCCGCCTCGGTCACCAGCCGGCACACCTCCTCCACGACGTCGCCGGAGCGCACCACGAGCCGCCCGCCCCGCGCCCGCAGTGAGGCGTCCAGGTCCGCCAGGCAACCGTCCAGGAAGGTGCGGCGGTTGGGTGCCGTGAACCCGGCCGCGTCGACGGCACGGTCCCGTACGAACAGCGGGACGACGGCGTCGGCCGCGTCCAGGGCGGCATGCAGCGGCGGATGGTCGTGCAGGCGCAGATCGGCGGTGAACAGGACGACCGAGACGTGCATGGGGTCAGCTTCTTCCAGGGGGGCGTCGGAAACTGGTACGGGCACCTCTGTCTTCGGCCACGGCGAGCCCGCTGGATGCGCTCGTCCCGGGCTCGTCCCAGGACGATGCCAAGCGCTCGGCGGCGCGGACGATGTTGCGGGCCATGCCGCCGAAGACGACCGCGTGACAGGGGGAGATGCCCCACCAGTACAGATGGCCGAGCAGGCCGTGCGGGTGGAACAGGGCCCGCTGCCGGTACCGGACGGGCCCGTGGCCGTCGCCGTCCACCCTCATCTCCAGCCAGGCCAGGCCGGGCAGCCGCATCTCGGCACGCAGCCGCAGCAGGCGGCCCGGTTCGATCTCCTCGACCCGCCAGAAGTCCACCGAGTCACCGACCCGCAGGCGCCGGGCGTCACGGCGGCCCCGGCGCAGGCCCACACCGCCGACGAGGCGGTCGAGCCGGCCGCGTACCGCCCAGGCCTGCGGGAAGGAGTACCAGCCGTTCTCGCCGCCGATGCCCTCGATGACCTGCCACAGAGCCCCGGGCGGGACGTCGGCGTCGCGCACGCGTACGTCCGTGTAGAGGCTGCCGCCGGCCCAGTCGGGGTCGGTGGGCAGCGGGTCGCTGGGCGCGCCGGGTACGGAGGCCGACGACCAGCGGGTGGTGACCTGGGCGTCACGGATGCGCTGCAGGGCGAGGTCGACGGCGCGGTCGAAACCGATGGGATGGCCGGGCGGGCTGGGCACGTACCGTTCGATGTCGTTCTCGCGGCAGACGACCTCGTGCCGCAGGGATTCCGTCAGCGGACGCGCGATCGAGGCCGGGACCGGCGTCACCAGGCCCACCCAGTGACTGGACAGGCCGGGGGTGAGGACAGGGACGGGAACGATCAGCCGCCTGGGCAGGCCGGCCACGGCGGCGTAGCGGCGCATCATGTCGACGTACGTCAGCACGTCCGGACCGCCGACGTCGAAGGTGCGGTTGACCTCGGGGGGCAGGTGTGCGCAGCCGGTCAGCAGACGCAGCACGTCCCGTACGGCGATGGGCTGGAGCCGGGTGCGCACCCAGCGCGGGGTGACCATCACCGGCAGCCGCTCGGTGAGGTAGCGCAGCATCTCGAAACTGGCGGACCCGGAGCCGATGATGACGGCGGCGCGCAGCACGGCGGTCGGCACGCCCGAGGCCAGCAGGACGCGGCCGACCTCGGCGCGGGAGCGCAGGTGCGGCGAAAGCTCCCGCTCGGGCACCGCTTGCGGGGTCAGCCCGCCCAGGTAGACGATGCGTCCGACGGCGGCCCGTCGGGCCTGCTCGCCGAAGACGCGAGCCGCCTCGCGGTCGGTGTCCTCGAAACCGCGTCCGGTGCCGAGGGCGTGCACGAGGTAGTACGCCACGTCCACGCCACGCATCGCCCGCGCCACCGAGTCGGCGTCCGTCACATCGCCCTGAACGATCCCCACGCGGCCGGCCCAGGGCTGGTCGCGCAGCTTGTGCGGCGTGCGGACCAGGCAGCGCACCCGGTGGCCCGCGTCCAGCAGTTCCGGCACCAGCCGGCCGCCGATGTATCCGGTCGCCCCGGTCACCAGACATGTCCGGCCGCCGCCGGCGGAGTGGGGGGCCGGTGTGGTGCCGTCGTCGCTCATGGTTCCTTTCGCCGCCCACGTTGCTCGCCTGCCGCTGTCGCGGCGCCTGTCATCCGTCTCTACCGTGCGGGCAGAGCGACCGGATGCACCTGGGCGGGGGTCCGGACGGGTGACGGGCGGTCTCGTCCGTGGCGCCGGGCGGCCACCGGGGGCTCGCGGCGGCCGCGCCGACGCCATGGGCGGCCGGGCATCCGGCCCGGTCCCGTCCCGGTGCGGTCGAAGGCGGTGGACGGTGCTGGTCTCGCCCGGCTGCGGCGGGGCCCGGCTCCCGCTCCGCTCCACCCAGGTGATCCGTGCGGCATCGAAAGCGCGCGTCAGTCGGCGGACGTCTCCCCCGCCAGGCTCCGCCGCAGCCGGTCCAGGCCGCGCCGGGTGTGGCTCTTGACCGTGCCGAGAGGCCAGCCGGTGGCGCGGGCGATCTGGGTCTGCGTCATGTCCTGGTAGAAAGCGAGCCGCAGGACGCGGCGCTGCGGCTCGCTGAGCCCGTCCAGGGCACGGCCCACGACGAGCCGGTCGAGCACCGACTCCGGGTCGTGCGCGTCGGCGGGTTTCCGGAGCGGCAGCAGCGCGGCGACGGTGGTCGCCAGTTCGGCGCGACGCGTGCGTGCGGCCAGCGCGTCCGCGACCTTGCGCCGGGTGATCCCGACCAGCCACGCGGGGAACGCTCCCCGCGCAGGGGCGTAACCGTGCCGTCCCCGCCAGGCAGCGGTGAACACCTGCTGGGTGACGTCCTCCGCCTCGCGCGGGTCGCCGAGTGCCTGCCGCGCCAGGCCGTAGACAAGTCCGTTCCACCGGCCGTGGATGGCCGTCCAGTCGGCGTCCTCCCGGAGTCCGCCGCCGTCCGCCGGGGCCGGCTGCGGCTGCGGCTGCGGCTCGGTGACGGTCCGCTCGCCCGGCAAGACCGGTACCCGGTTCATGGCGTCGCCTCCTCGTTGCCCCGAGGCGCACTGCCGTGTCGGCACCGTGCGCGTGGAACGGTGGCCGACGCAGGTCCACCGTGCCGGAGCCCCTGCCCGGCGTCCTCCAGCGTGTGATGGGGAAGGGCGAGGAGACAACTTGCGTCGGTATCGCGTCGGATAGGCTGGAAACGGAATGTTGTGGAGTGTCGCGGCGGCCTGGCAGGGACGGTTACCACGCGCGTGGTGAACTCGCCGCGGCGGGACGAAGGGGCTCGGGAAACCATGGCCGAAGACAGCACGCAGGAGGTCCCGGGCCTGACCACGGGGGCTGTCGCCCGGCGTCTGGGAGTGGCCCCGACGACGCTGCGTTCCTGGGACCGCCGTTACGGACTGGGGCCGGCGGCGCGCTCGCGGGGGCGTCATCGCCGGTGGAGCCCCGCGGACGTGGCGAGGGTGGAACGGATGTGCCGCCTGACGGCCGCGGGCGCACCCCCGGCGGAGGCGGCCCGGGTGGCCCGCGGGACGACCGCGCCCACCGCGGGGCGGTCGCCTGCGGACTCGTCCCGGTCCCCCGTCTCTCCCGGACCGCCCGCCGGAGCCTCCCCGTCCCTCGACCCCGGCGAGGCCGTGCCGCCCGGGCCCGCGCTCGGGTCCCCCCGCGGGGGCGCCGGCAGCGGGCTGCCACTGGGCGACGTACGACGGGAAGCCCGGGGCCTGGCGCGGGCCGCGGTGCGGCTGGACGCTCCCGAGCTGGAGTCCCGGCTCCTGGCGGCGATCCGGGCGCACGGCCTGATCGCGACGTGGGAGGAGGTGATGGTGCCTACCCTGCGAGCGGTGGGCCGCAAGTGGGAGTCCTCCGCCGACCGCTATGTCGAGGTGGAGCACCTGCTGTCCTGGCACATCTCCACGGCCGTGCGCAGTGTGCCACTGCTGCTGCCGTGTGCCCGCCCCGCGCCCGGGGCTCCGCCGGTGGTGCTGGCCTGCGTGCCCGGCGAGCAGCACTCACTGGCCCTGGAAGCCCTCCGCGCCGCGTTGGACGAGCGGGGCGTGCCGACCCGGATGCTCGGCGCGGCCGTGCCGGTGGAGGCGCTTCTGGCCTGCGTGCGGCGCACCGGTCCGGCCGCCGTGGTGCTCTGGGCCCAGGCCAGGTCCACCGCGTCGCTGCCTCTCGCCCGGCACATCGACGGCCTGGAGTGGGGAGCCGCGGGCGCTCGAAGGCGCCCCGTGGTGCTGCCCGCCGGCCCGGGCTGGGACAGGCGGGCCGTCAGCGGTTTTCCACGCTGCACGGGGCTCAGGGACGCGGTGGGACTGCTCGGCGGTCTGTACGCGCGGGACGGCACCGTCGGGCCGGGTGGGCGGACCCGCTGAACCGGTGGACGGTGCCCTTCGCCGATCGGCAGTGCCGCCGTGTGGCCCAGTCACGGCGCGCGGGCCGCGCAGTAATGCTTCGGGGGCGGGGCAGGGCGTCGGAGGCCGTGCCGAACGTCGTCACTGCGAGGAGGGCACTCGTGCGCTGCAGCCGCCCCCATCGCCCTGTGCCCTGCGGATCGGACAGGGTCGGGCGGGCACCAGCGCGGTTTCTGCGTCGTGCGGATCCGGGCGCGGGCGCCGCTCTCAGCCCGGTCCCGGCGCCGGCCCTGCCTCAGGGAGGCAGCGGCATGTCGCCGCCTACCCTGTCGGAGGACGGCCACACATACGGCAGGTCGTCCGGGACACCGGGGAACGCCTCCGCGTATGCGTCGTGGTCCTTGCGGACGAGTGCGGACTGGTGGCTGCGGTGGAAGGCCTCGTCACCGAGCCACGGCGGCAGTTCCCCGGCCGCCGCGAGAGCGGGCTGGTCGCGCACGGCGGCACCCGGGCGGCACGCGCCGTACCCGGCGACCAGCGAGGCGGCACAGCTGTCCTGGTGCCCGCTCTCCCGCCACACCCGGCAGATCTCCAGGCCGTAGCGGACCAGCGCCTCCTCGTACCCGCTCCACATGCGCACCGCCGGGTGCCTGCGCCAGCCGTACCCCGGAACCGTCAGACCACGGAGGACCTGAAGCGCCTCGACCCGCTGCTTGCCCAGCCGTCGGCGGTCCAGAAGCAGGGCGGAACGCCGGAAGTCGCAAACCGGTAGAAACGTCTGCATGAGTGCTCCCTCACAGGTGTGTCGCCGGCTCGCTCCCTGCACAGCCGATGGCTGCGGACCGCGCTCTTTCCTGACTTCGCGCTGCGACCCCGTACTGAGGCCTTCTCCCGGCCCATCGTCGGTGCTGCCTTCCTCCGCGTGTTGTCTTCCGGACTCAGCGGGTGATCGGATGCACCGCCGGCGTGGCGTGGCCGGCGCATCGGCTTCGCACCGCTTTCGCCGCCGGCGCATGTGACGCCCCGGCGATGTGCGCCAGCCGGGGTCGGCCGACCAGGATCCGGACCGTGTGCGGCGATGATCACTCGTCCGGGTGCGTGTAGGGGGGTCTTCCCGGGGCATCCGCCGTTCTGTCCCGGCGTCTGCTCCGTCCGCATGCTCCGGGCAGCGGGTGATGCCGCGGCCGACCCCCCGATCAGGCCGCGGCACCGCCTCGTCCCTTTCCGATCGCGGGGTGCGGTACGGCGTCGCCGACGGGCAGGTGGTGGGGGTGCCGGCGCGCACCCGCACCGCGCGTCCTCGCCGGTACGACACGGCCGACTCCGCACCCACCTGGGAGGCATCATGCACCCGACCGGCGAACGGCCGTGTTCGCACACGCGGCGACTGCATCTCGACGAGACCGTCCACCTGGTCGTCAGCGCCACGGAAGCGCTGCCGGTCGAGGTGCGCTTCACCTACGACCCGGCCGACCCGCTCGCCGTGCGGATGGACTTCACCGGCTGCCCCGACGAGGTGGCGCCGTGGGTGTTCTCCCGGGACCTGCTGTGCGCCGGTCTGCGCGCACCGGTCGGCAGCGGCAATGTGCGCGTCTGGCCGAGCCGGCGCCGCGACGGTGCCCCGACGGTCAGGATCCTGCTGCGCGGAAGGGAAGGCACGGCCGTGCTGTGCGTGCCGGCCGCCGCGTTCGGGGAATGGCTGACGGAGACGTTCTCGGTCGTGCCCGCCGGCACGGAGGGCGACCGTCTGCGCTGGGACGACGTCGTCGAAGAGCTCCTGCGTCACGAGTGAACGGCCGCCCCGGTGCACCGCCCCGGTGTGCCGGCCCGGTGCGCTGGATCCGGCAGGGTGCCGCCCGGGATTCGCCGCCCCGGGCACCGTCCGGACCGAGGTGGTTCGGCCGGGCACCGCTTGCCCGGTGATCGGGTGGGTACAGCCATGGGATGAGGTTGGTACCCGACTGGTCCAGGGGTTCCGGAAAGTGATGTGTCGTGACTCGCGCCGGTGACACGGGAGACGGCCCGGCATTCGCAGGAGGTGACGGACCGGAGGCCACCGCCCGGCAGATCGCCGATGCCGTGGACGTGCTGTCGGCCCTGTGGTGGGCTGCCGCGCAGGAAGCGAGCATGCCGCTCTCACCCCATCAGTTACGCGGGCTGCGGCTCGTGGAGGCCGCGCCCGGGCTGAATCTCACCGCGCTCGCCCAGGGCATGGACATCGGCCTGCCGACGGCCAGCCGGCTGTGCGACCGCCTGGAGGCGGCCGGTCTGGTGGAGCGTGCGCTGCATCCTCATCGGCGGCGCGAAGTGCGGCTGAGCCTCACCCGTCACGGCCGGCGGGTGCTCACCGAGGTGGCCTCGCACCGGGCCGAGGCCCTCGCCGCGACCCTGGCGACGATGCAGGCCGCCGAGCGCACGGCACTCGTCCGCGGCATGAGTGCCTTTCTGCGGGCCCGGAGGCACGGCTCCGGGTACGACGACGGTTTCGGGACGCGCGAGCGCTGAAGGCCACGAACGCCCGCAGCAGGCCACGGACGCCCGCAGCAGGACGGTTCCCGCAGCCGAAACGCCCGGTCGGCTCGGCGGCTGCGGACCGGGCCGTCGCTCGCCGAGCCTGTGCTCGACCGTGCCGAGGCCCGGCCCACCGGCGACGGCGTGCCGGGCCGTGGTGATCAGAGTGCGGCCGGCCTCCCGCGCCAGTCCAGACAGACCACGAGCGCGTCGTCGTCCGGCGCGGCCCCGTCCCGATGGCCGGTCAGCTCGCGCAGGATGGAGGGCGGCACTTCGGCCGCGGGCAGCAGCCGGGTGGACTGGATCGCCCGGGCGAGAGCGGCCTCGCCGTACGACTCCCCCTTCGGCGAGGCCACCGCGTGCACGCCGTCGCTGACGAAGACCAGCCGGTCACCGGGCTCGACCTGGAACTCCTGGGCCACGTAGTCGGTCTCCTCGAACATGCCGAGCGGCAGCTGGGCGTCGAAGGCGATGCGCTCCACGGTGCCGCCCCGCAGGCGCAGCAGGTGGGGTGAGCCGGCGTCCACCACGCTCACGCGCCCGGTGACCAGGTCGAAGTCGAACAGCAGGACGGACAGATAGCAACGGCCGCGGTAGTGGGCGTAGACGGCCTGGTCCGCGAGGGCGGCCTGGTCGGGGAGGGAGATGCCGGCCCTGCGGGCGTTGCGCAGGGCGTTGATGGCGAGATTGGTGAGCAGGGAGGCCTCTATGCCCTCGCCCATGCCGTTGGTGACGTAGAGCATCAGGTGGTCGGCGGTGGCCGACCAGTCGTAGTTGTCACCGAAGATGCCGTAGGCGGGCTGCAGTTGAGCTGCCAGGTCGTACTCGGGCCGGGAGCACGAGCGGCCGGGCAGAAGCTGCCACTGCATCTCGGCGGCGAGGGTCAGCCGGTCCTTGCGTCGCGCCTGCAGATACAGGTCGGTGTGGCGCTCTGCCACGAGCAGCTCGCGTCCCAGCACCTCGGCGATCTCGGAGAGCTCGTCCTGGTCACGACGGGCGTTCTCGCCGTCGGGCAACGTCATGGAGAGCACGCCGATCCGGTCGCCCCGTACGGTGACCGGCAGATGCAGACGCACACGGCCGTCGCGCGCGTGCTCGCTGTGGCACTGCTGCGAGCCGAACGCACGGCCCGCGGGACTGTTGTACGCCGACACCGACTCCGGCCGCGGATCGTGCGGCGGCACGGACACCGGCCGGAGCACGGTCAGGCCGTAGTCGGCCATCAACAACTCGACGGTCTCCGCTCCGTACTGCTCCTGCAGGACGCGGCGGACGGCGTCGAGCAACTCCTCGGGAGCCGCTGACCGCAGTGCGCGTTCAGCGGCGACGAATCTCTTCACGATCAGAAATGAACCAATCTGTCCGGACAACGTGTGAGCCTCATTCACGAGGTGAACTGCTTCTCCGGCCGAGCGCCGGTCGCTCCGGACATCTGCCGGCGGCACCGGTACCTAGTACGCTGGCGGGCACCCCAGTGCCTGCGAGAGTGTGACCGTGACTGCCTTCCACCGCCGCCCGGAGCCCGACGAGATCGCACGCGTGACCTCCACGGCCGCGGAGCTGCTGGAAGTGCTCTGGGGCCGGGCCTCGACCGCGCCGGCCTCCGCGTCCCAGCTGCGGCTGCTCCATATCCTCGAGCACCACGACGGCATCAACATGCGCACGCTCGCCGAGTCCCTCGCCTCCACCCCGCCGGCGACCAGCCGGCTGTTCGACCGGCTGCAGGCCGCCGGCTTCGTGGAGCGCGAGAACAGCCCCGAGGACCGGCGCGAGGTGCGGCTGCGCCTGAGCGGCCGGGGCCGCGCCTTCCTGGCCGAGCTGCGGGCGCGCCGGGAGGCGGAACTGAAGGCGGTCCTCGATCTGATGCCGGCGGCGAAGCGGAACGCCCTCGCTGAGGGGCTGGAAGCGTTCTGCGCCGCGGCGGCGGCGCAGATACACGACGACGCGCACGGGTCCGGCAGCAAGTCCGCCTGAACCACCCGGTTCACCACGACCGCCGCCGATGGACGGCCGGCTGCACACGGAGCGGCCTCCGCTGACCGGAGCATCCGGCTTCCTCCCGCGTGTACCTGTGACATGGCTACTTTGTTGCCTCCTGGCTATAGTTGTCAAACGGCAACAGTAGGACCCCGCGCAGGTCCGGCGCTGCGCTCCTCCGAGGGTGTACCGCCGCCCCCGCACCACTCCGTCTACCCCGAGCAGCGGCCGATTTGCGCGGGTCGTGGCACGGCTCTCGACCGAGCGCGTCACCCGGGTTCTCGCGGGGCGACGCGCCGCCCCTCGCGGCGGCTGGTGGCAGCGGCCGCTGTCGGGCAGGAGGGGCCGGCCGATACCGCCTCGGCCGGGTCAGCCGCGCGGCGCGCTCCTCGCGGCGACGGGGCCGTACGTGGCCGGCCCCGCATCGGCGAGCTCTGCTCAGGTGGCACCGGCCGTGGTGGCGTCGCCCTCCGTTTCGGTTCCGCGGGCGTCGGCGGCCGCCGCCGGGCGGGTCAGGTACCCGAGGATGTCGGTGAGCCGGAGCCGCTGATCCAGGAAATCGGGCCGGTTGTCCAGGCACAGGTCGGCGCCGAGGGCGCTGGTGCGCCGGTGGATCATCAGCAGAGCGGACAGACCCGAGGAATCGATCCAGGTCAGGCTGCGGAAGTCCAGCCGGATACGGCCGGGCTCGGGGTGGCGCCGGAGGTGGCGGACGACTGTGTCCACCAGGTCGTCACTGGTGTCGTAGTCCAGCTCACCGGCGATGTGCACGGTCCATCTGGACGGCTCTCCGGTGATCTCCACATCGAATTCCACGGGCCTGTGCTCGGTCATCCGCGGGTGTCCGGTCCGGTGGCGACATCGGTGAGGCGGCTGCGTACCGCACGGCTCCCCTCGTGCAGCAGGCTCAGCGTGCGGGGAAAGTCGCGCAACTGCACGGCCAGGGCGTCCAGTCCGGCCGCCAGCGAACCCGTGGGCACTCCTCGGGCCTGCAGGATGTCGGCGGTCCAGGTGACGAACGTGGTGAACACCTCGCCGTCGTCGACGTACAGGGCGGTGGCCAGGAAGTCGACGATGTGGGCGACGTCCTCCGCCGTCCGTTCCCGCTGCCCATCGGTGTAGGCGCGCAGTGCGGGGAAGCGGTCCTCGAGGTCGCTGAGCGTCTGTTTCACCAGCCGGCCGCGGGAGTCGACGACCATCGTGTACTCCTGATCGGCCAGGTGCGGAAGGTCGTCGACCACCTGCCGGACCGCCGCAGGGGCGGGCCGCGGGAGGCCGCGCTCGAGCACGTCCGCCGCGCCGCGGGCGTCGGCAGCCCATCGGTCGGCCCCCAGCGCCCGGGCGTGTCTCCCGTCATGGCCGAAGGCGCGCCCTCCGGCCATCACCGGGACGCCGACGGCCTGGCAGGCGGTGATGGCCGTGTGGGCGGTCGGCAGATGGGTCGGGAGCGAACCCGACAGCAGTACGGCCTGCGGATCGGTTAGGTGCAGATGGGCGATGAGGTGCGGCGTGGGTGTCTGGGCGCCCAGATAGTCCACCTGCCAGCCGCGCAGCCGCAGGATCTCCGCCACCAGGCGGGCCGGGAACGCGTGCCATTCGCCGTCCACACAACCGACCGTGACGCGGCCCCGCAACGAGCGGCCGGGTCCGTCCGCCCGTGGCCGGTGCGCCAGAGCGGCGACCACCCGTTCGTTGATGGCGGTGGCGGCGTGCTCCTGCGCGACGGTGAGGCGGTCGGCCGCCCATTCGGTACCGACCTTCTCCTGTACTGGGGCGATCACGTCCAGCAGCAGCGTCTCCTCGTCGAGCCCGTCGGCCAGCGCCTTCTGGACGATGTCCACGGCGCGGTACTCGTCGCCGGCCGCGACGGCCTCCCACAGCCGCTCGCGGGACGGGGCGGCCTCGGCGGGGTCGATCACCTGCTCCTCCTGAGATGCGCGTGCCGGGCGTCGCCGTTGACGACCGACAGGGGGCGGCCGGTCTTGGGGGCACTGATGGCGAGGACGGCCATGTCGTCGTGACGGCCGGCTCCGAGCCACTGCGCCGCGAGCATCTGGACACGTTCCACCACGGCTTCCGCCGGCATGCCCGCGCACTCGGCGAGGGCTCGTCGGAGCCGGGCCTCCCCGAAGAAGTCGTCACCCAGCGGTCCGCCGCGCGCCTCGGTGATCCCGTCCGTGTACAGCAGGCACGTCTCCCCCGGCGCGAGCGTGGTCTCGACCGTCCGAGCGCTCACCGCCGGCAGTGCGCCGACCAGAGTGCCTCGGGTGGGGACCTGCTCCACCTCGCCGTTGTTGCGGACGATGAGCGGCGCAAGGTGCCCGGCGCTGGTCAGCCGCGCCTGCACCCGGCCGCCTCGACGGCACACCGACGCCAGCACGAGTGTGGCGAACCGGGCGTGATGTGACGTCAGCAGGGCTCCGTTGAGAAGCGTCAGGACCTGCTGGTGGTCGGCAGCGAGGGGCAGCAGCGCGTGCAGGGTGTTGCGGATCTTGCCGGTCAGCACGGCCGCGTCCAGGCCCTTGCCCGCGACGTCGCCGAGCACGACGAGGGTTTCCTGGCCGGGGTCGGCACCCGGGTGGAAGTCGTAGAAGTCGCCGCCTACTCGCTCGTGGTCCTTGGCCGGCCGGTATCCGGCCGCGTACTCCACGCCGTGCACCCGCTGCAGCGTCGGCGGGAGCAGCTCACGCATCAACGTGGCGGTGATGGCGGCCTGTTCGGTGTACAGCCGGGCCGCGGACAGGGCGGCGCCCGCCCGTGCGGCGAACAGCCGGGCGAACACCTCCTCCCCTTCGGAGAAGGACCTCTCCGCGCTGGAACGCAGCAGGATCAGCGCCCCCGCCGGTACGCCGTGGCCGGGCAGCGGGGTGACGATGACGGATCCGACCGTCCCCCGGAAGCCGTCGGCGAGCAGCCAGTCCGGCATGTCGTCGGGGTTGATCCAGCGCGCGGGAACGGGCGGGAAGCCCTGCAGTGCCTCCCGGAGACCGGGAACACCGTACGGATCGATCTTCCGGGTCACCTGGGTGACGGATCCGCCGCCCCTCGCGTAGGTCAGGGTGTGGCGCCGCCCCTGCGGCGGAGCGACGAGTACGGCCGCTTCCGCCAGATGCTCGGCGGCCATGCCGGCGACCGCCTCCATGCAGCGCGGCACGTTCAGGGTGGACAGGAGCCTGCTCGACGCCTCCGCGAGGACGCTGGACCGCTCCTGGACCGCGTGCAGGGCCCGTTCGGCCCGGTGGCGGTCGGTGTCGTCCATGAGCCACCACACCACGTCGCCCTCGGCGGACGGAGCGGGATGCGCCTCGAAGACACGTCCGTCGATGGCACCGGTCAGGGGACCCCGCGGCGATCCCGACTCGGCGACGACGTGCCGATGGGCGTCGGAGAGCCAGAGCGGGACGACGTCGTCGAACCGGTCGCCGCCCGTGGCCTCCGGCAGCAGCGACCGGGCGGCCCGGTTGAGCTGCACGAGACCGCCGCGCCGGTCGACGACCAGTACGGGGCAGGGAGCCTCACCCCACGTCGCACCGACACTGGCGGCGGCGTCGCGCGGGCCTGCAGAGGAGCCGCGAAAAGCGCACACAAGCAGAGGCACGCATCGTGCGCACCGCACCACCTTCCTGCCCTCGGAAATAGATGCCTTACGGCAACAGTTCCGCATTCCGCTGCCAGGCGCAAGCCGCTTCGCCACGCCCGTGGCGAGTCGAGGGTGGGGGAACCGGGAGGGAATCGGCCGTACGCGTGGAGAAAACGGGCGGGCAACCGCCTGCCGCGGGACGGCGGCCGGGCCCCTTCCCTCACCCGGCACGACGAGTGTTCGCCCCTGAGTGCGAATCAGGTCCCTGTGCCCGCGGCCACCGCCCGTACGGACGGGTGTCCAGGACCTCGTGGTCCGTGAGGGCCAGACGGACGGTGATCCTCTTGCCCACGGGCTCGCGCCGCGCCTCGAAGGCCTCGGCGACGGCGAGCACGATCTCCAGGCCGTGCTGCCCGACCCGGCCGGGTTCGGCGGCCCGTGCCGCCGGCAGCACCGGGTCGGCGTCCCACACCGAAACCTCCACCAGGCCACCGAGGACGTGAAGGTCCATCAGGACCGGTCCCCCGGCGTACTTGCAGGCGTTGGTGACCAGTTCACTGACGACGAGCTGGGTGAGGTCGAGCGCCCGGGCCGAGACCGCGACGCCGTGTTCGGTCTGCGCCCGGCCGAGGAACGCCGCAGCCCGGTGCCGGGCCCCGGCGATGCAGCCGGCGTTCCCGTCGAACACCACGGAGTCCCGTATCGGCGCGGGCGCCACGGACCATGAGGCTTCGGCGCGGCCGGCAGACGCCGTGGAAGCCGACTTCGCTACGTTCACCCGGCCACGCATACCCGCCATTCGACGCTCCATGTCGCCCACCCGTGTCGAGGCACGTCACCGGTTCGTCAGCAGCCCTTCCCTGAGCCGCTTGAGCGTGCGGGAGAGCAGCCGGGAGACATGCATCTGGGAGACTCCCAGGCGTTCGCCGATCTGGGCCTGGGTGAGTTCGTCCACGAAGCGGAGGTGCAGGATCAACCGGTCGCGTTCGGCCAGTCCGGCGATCATCGGCGCGAGCGCATGGAAGTCCTCCACCAGCTCCAGCGCCGCGTCCTCGCTCCCGATGAAGTCCTGCAGCGCGCTCTCGCCGTCCTCGCCGCCGCCGAGCGCGGCGTCCAGCGAGGCCGAGTTGTAGCCGTTGGCCGCCAGCCGGGCCTCAACCACCTCGTCCTCGGACAGGCACATCAGCTCCGACAGCTCCTTGACGGTGGGCGTACGCCCCAGCCGGCTGCGCAGTTCCTCGGTCGCCCGCGCCAGTTGCACCCGGGCCTCCTGCAGGCGCCGCGGGACGTGCACGGCCCAGGACGTGTCGCGGAAGAACCGCTTTATCTCGCCGGTGATGTACGGCACGGCGAAGGAGGTGAACTCGACCTCGCGCGTGAGCTCGAACCGGTCGATCGCCTTGATCAGGCCGATCATGCCGACCTGGACGATGTCCTCCATCTCCTCCGGCCCACGGCTGCGGAACCGTGCCGCCGCGAAGCGGACGAGCGACATGTTCATCTCGATCAGCGTGTTCCGGGCGTACTGGTACTCGGGCGTGCCCTCCTCGAGCTTCGCCAGCTGGTCGAAGAAGACCCTCGACAGCTCACGGGCGTCCCGTGGAGCCACGGCGGACGGGTCCGTGACCACGGGCAACTGCGCCGCGCCGGCTGCCGTACCCGGGTCCGCCTTCACCCTGCCCACTGCCGTCAACGTGATCCCCTCTCGAACGGGTACGGCGTCCAGGCCGACCGCCTGCCGACTACGCCCGCTTACCCCCGCGTACTCATCGCATACATGCAGCGGGCCGTCACCCGCCGCCGGCGCCCATCGCGGCGTCACGGGAATCGGTGAGGGTGAAGTGCTCCAGGGTGCCGCTGATGCTGAGCAGCCTGACGACGCTTTCGTGCAGGGGGCCGAGGAGGACGAACGCGCGGCCGCTCTCCTGGTGGCGCCGGCGCGCGTCCAGGAGGGAGCGCAGGAGTTGACTGTCGCCGAAGGTCAGTCCGGTGAGATCCACGACGGTGGCCGGCAGACCGCACTCGTCGGCCTCGTCCCAGGCGGCGTTGAGCAGGTCGCTCTCGTCGTAGTCGATCTCACCGCGCACCATGACCTCGAAGACCCGACGATGCCGCGCGACCTGCACGACCGTGTCCGACTGCCACCTCATTCCGCCATGGTGTCATTCTCCGGCGGGGTAAGGCGAGCCTGCCTCCGGCCACCCGCAGCATGTGTGGGAAGTGGCAGGTCCCGATGAGCAGTTGGCGCCGGATCGGACACACACACCTCGGTCCTGGTCTCCGGTCGTACGGGATCCGGGGCGTCATCGAGTGCGGTTCCGGCGTCATGGAAGAAGGCCGCGCAGGGCGCTGCCGATGAGGGTGACGCCTTCCTCGATCTCGTGGGCGGGGCCCGCCGCGTAGCCGAGGACCAGACCCGGGGGGCCGGGGCTGATGCGGTGCCAGGACAGGGGGTGCACCTTGACACCCCGGGCGAGAGCCGCCGCGGCCAGGTCGGTGTCGCGGAGGGCGGCGTTCCGGCCGTCGCCCGGCGGTTCGTCGAAGGTGACCATCAGGTGCAGGCCGGCGGCCGCCCCGTGGACATGGGCGCCGGGCAGATGCCTCTCGATGGCGCGCAGCATCGCGTCCCGGCGCCCGCGGTGACGCCGGCGCACATGACGCAAGTGCCGTTCCAGGCCGCCGGAGTCCATCAGGCGGGCGAGGACGAGTTGGGTGAGGACGCCGTTCCCGAGGTCGGCGTACCGCTTGGCGGCGACGAGGGCGTCGAGCCGGTCCGGCGGAACGAGGAGCCAGCCCACGCGCAGCGCGGGCGCGAGCAGTTTGGAGACGCTGCCCGCGTAGCAGACCCTTTCGGGCAGCAGTGAGCGCAGCGCCGGCACCGGCGGCCGGTCGTAGCGGTGTTCGGCGTCGTAGTCGTCCTCGATGACCAGCCCGCCCTCGGCCGCCCAGTTCAGCAGTTCCCGGCGGCGTTCCCCGTCGAGCACGACACCGGTGGGGAACTGGTGTGCCGGGGTCAGCAGCACCGCCCGGGCGCCGCCGGCTCGCAGCGCCGCGACGTCGAGGCCGCCCGCGTCCACGGGGACGGGCACCACTTCGTGGCCTCCGTACTCGAGCTGCTGGCGCGCCCCGAGCGAGCCCGGGTCCTCGACGGCGATGCGGTGGACTCCCTCCGCCCGCAGGATCTGGCCGAGCAGCCCCAGCGCCTGCGCCACGCCAGCGACCACCACCACCTCGTCCGGGTCGGCGCGGATGCCGCGGTTGCGGGCCAGCCAGCCGACCACGGCCCGGCGCAGGGCCGGAGCGCCTTGGGGGGCGCCGTACCCGAAGTCGGTCGGGGTGACGCCCGCGAGCACGGTGCGTTCGGCGCGCAGCCAGCCGGCACGGGGAAAGGCGGCGAGGTCGGGGACGCCCGGGGAGAGATCGATGCGGCAGGGCAGGGCGCGCAGGGCGTCGACCACGCCCTCGCGGTCGTCCGAGCCGAAGATCCCGGTTCTGGGCCCGGGTCCCGCTCCCGCTCCGGCCGCGTCGCCGTCGCGTTCGCACGGCGGGGCAGGAGCCGCCACGACCACCGTGCCGCGCCGGCCGCGCCCGGCGATCTGGCCGGACTCGGCGAGCCGCCGGTAGGCCTCGGTGACCACGCCCCGGGTGACACGCAGTTCCTCGGCGAGCACGCGACTGGCGGGCAGTCGCGTGCCGACGGGCAGCCGGCCGTCGGCGATGGCCGACCGCAGCCGGTCGGCGAGCCAGGCGGTACGTCCGCCGGGCGGCGCCTCGCCGACGTCCAGCTGGAGGAAGTCCGAGCCGACGGCCGCGCCGGAGGCCGGCGTGCCGCCCGCCGGCGCGTCCGCTGCCGACGGCACCGACGCCGACGCTGGGCGATGAGTTTTGGACCCCTGCATCGATGCCTCTGTGGACCTTTCCATGACGTCCATTGTGGAGGCAGCGTGGGTGGTATGGACACACCTTCCGCTTCGTTCGCGCGGCTCGTCCCGGGGATGGCCGGGATGGCGCTGGTCGGCAGCAGCGTCACCGTCTCGCGCACGCTCGTCGACGCCCCCCTGTTCACCACCCAGGCGGTGCGGTACGCCGCCGCGACCGTGATCCTCCTGGTCATGGCCCGCCTCGCCGGGGCCCGCCTGGTGTGGCCCCGTGGCCGGGAGTGGCTGTGGCTGGCCGGGATCGCGGTCACCGGCCTGGTGCTGTTCAACGTGGCCGTGGTGCGGGGCGTGGACCATGCGGAGCCCGCCGTGATCGCCGTCGCGGTCGCTTGCGTACCGGTGGTTCTCGGGGTGGTGGGCCCGGCGCTGGAGCGGCGCAGGCCGAGCCGGCAGGTCCTGCTGGCGGCTCCGGTCGTCATGGCGGGCGCGGTGCTGGTGGAGGGAACGGGCCGTACCGACGCCGTCGGGGTGGCATGGGCGGCACTGGCCCTGGCCTGCGAGGCCGCGTTCACGCTGTGCGCGGTGCCGGTGCTGGGGCGGCACTCGCCATGGGGAGTGTCCGTGCACGCGATGTGGCTGGCCGGTGCGCTGCTGGCCGTCCTCGGCGTGACATGGGAAGGGCCGTCGGCGGTGCGGGAGTTGACCGGCGCCCAGTGGGCCGCCGTCGGCTACCTGGCGTTGATGGTGACGGCGGTCGCCTTCGTGCTGTGGTACTCGACGGTGCGGGCCGTCGGGGCCGGGCGCGCCGGGCTGCTCACCGGCATCGCTCCGCTCGCCGCGGCGGTCGTCGGCTGCTTCGCGGGCAGCGGCGCGCCGAGGCCGTCGGTCTGGCTGGGCATCGCCGTGCTGATCCTCGGCCTGGTCGCTGGTCTGCGCCCGCGCGAGGTCCCTGCCGGGCACGTCGCGGGTACGGCCCCCTCGACCACGGGCGGCCCCCGATCCCCCTCGGTGCGCAACAGGTAGACGCCCGCGGCCCTGGGGGCCGACGTCCCGACGACGGTGGCCGACAGTGGGATCCGGCAGCCCTCTCCGTCCGAGGTCGTCCCTGCCGCGCCGGTCTTCCTGGCCGTCCGGTCGCGGACGGCCGCCCCCTCACGCCGCGGCTGCACCGCCCGCGCCTTCCGAAAATACCCCCGGGGGTACTCGTGCTACCGTCGAGATATACCCCGGGGGGTACTTTTCACCGGAAGGGAGTACTCGTGTTCTTCGTCGACACGATCGAGGTGGCCGGTCTCGGCAACCGCAGCTATCTGGCCGGCGGCGAGCGGACGGCCGTGGTGGTCGATCCGCCCCGTGACATCGACCGGGTGATCGCCACGGCGGTGCGGCGCGGGGTGCGGATATCCCACGTCGTCGAGACGCACCTCCACAACGACTACGTCACGGGCGGACCGGAGCTGGCCCGGATCACCGGCGCCGCCTACCTCGTCCCCGCCGGGGCCCGGGTCTCGTACCGGCGCGTTCCGGTGCACGACGGCGACCGGCACGAGATCGACGCGGCCGCCTCACTGGTGCTGCGCGCCATCGCCACGCCCGGGCACACCCCGCACCACACCGCGTATGCGCTGGAGGAGAACGGGACGGCCGTCGCCGTGTTCACCGGCGGTTCCCTGCTCATCGGCACGGTCGGCCGGCCCGACCTGGTCGAACCACGACTGACGGAGGACCTCGCCAGGGCCCAGCACGCCTCCGCCCGGCGCCTGGCCGCCGAACTGCCGGACGACGCGAGCGTGCTGCCCACGCACGGCTTCGGCAGCCTCTGCTCCGCCGGCCGGGCGGAGGGCACCTCCACGACGATCGGCGAGGAGAAGGCGTCCAACACGGCCCTCACCAGGGATGTGGACGGATTCGTCGCCGAACTGCTCGCCGGCCTGGACGACGTACCCGCGTACTACACCCACATGGGCCCGGCCAACGCCGCGGGGCCCGCGCCGGTCGACCTGACCACCCCCGCCCGCGCGGACGCCGACGAGATCGCCGGCCGGCTCGCCGCCGGTGAGTGGGTGGTCGACCTGCGCAACCGGGTCGCCTTCGCCGAAGGGCATGTGGCCGGCTCCTTCAACTTCGAGGCCGAAGGGCAGCTGGCCACCCATCTGGCCTGGCTCGTCCCGTGGGGCAAGCCGGTGACCCTGCTCGCCGAGTCCCCAGCCCAGCTCGCCGCCGCCCAGCGCGAACTGGTCCGCGTCGGCATCGACCGCCCGGCCGCCGCGGCCACCGGTGAACCGTCGCACTGGACGCGGGAGGGCGAGGCTCTCGCGTCCTTCCCGCGGGCCACGTTCGCCGGCCTCGCGGAGCGCCCCCAGGACGGCGTCGTCGTCCTGGACGTCCGCCGGAACTCCGAACGCGCGTCGGGCTACGTGGAGGGGTCGGTCCACATCCCCCTGCACGCCCTGCACCGCCGTCTCCAGGAGGTCCCCGACGGTCAGGTGTGGGTGCACTGCGCCGGCGGTGTGCGCGCCGCCGTCGCCGCGTCCCTGCTGGACGCCGCGGGCCGTGACGTGGTGGCGGTCGACGACGGCTTCGACTCGGCCGAGAGGGCCGGGCTGACCGTCCGCACCCCCTGACCGCGGCCGCCGCGGGTCACCGCGACCGAGAAGACGAACGAGCAGTCGAGCAGGAACGAGAACCACGATGAGCCTCTTCGGACGCGGGCGGGGCGCCCCGGCACGGCCAGCCGCGCGGGTGGCCGACGCCCGCACGGGCCAAGGGCCGGCGGGCGGTCCCAGCGGCACCTCGGTGCCGCTCGCCATGCGCGAGCCCGACGCATGGAGGGCCGGCCACGTACCCGGCGCCGTACGCCTGCCCCTCAGGGTGCCCGCCGTCGGCGCCGGGCTTCCCACCGGGACGCAGGGGCGAACCGCCGCCGTGATCCGCCGTCGCGGCCGCCGCTGCCTGCAGGGCGTCGAACCGCCGCGGGCCAAGGGCGTCGAGGCCGCCGGCGCCATCGGCGACATGCGGGGGTGCAGCGCGGCGGAACTGCCGGCCGTGAACGGGGCCGTCGGGTGAGCGCCGTGGTCCTCGCACTGGTCGCCGGGGCCGTCATCGGCGTGGCGCTCGGCGCCCTGGGCGGCGGCGGCAGTGTGCTGACCGTGCCCGCCCTGATCTACCTGCTCGGCTTCACCCCCGTCGCGGCCACCACGGCAAGTCTGATCATCGTCACCGTCACCTCCGCCACCGCACTGAGCGCGCACGCCCGCGACGGACACGTCCGCTGGCGTACGGGGCTGCTGTTCGCGGCGGCCGGGATCGGCCCGGCGATGCTGGGCGGCGCGCTCGCCGGGCGCCTGCCGACGACCGTGCTGACCGTGGCGTTCGCCCTGGTCGCGGCCGCCGCAGCGGTCCGCATGCTCCGGCGCCGCTCCGCCGCGGAAGGCACCACCCGGGTACGGCCGGGCAGGGCGGCGGCCGCCGGTGCGGGGCTGGGCGCGGTCACCGGCGTGCTCGGCGTGGGAGGCGGCTTCCTGGCCGTGCCCGCACTGGTCGGTGTTCTCGGCCTGCGGATGCGGGCGGCCGTGGGCACCAGCCTGCTCGTCATCACCGTCAACTCGCTGGCCGCCCTGGCGATGCGCGCGGGCACGGCCGACGGCGTGGAATGGACCGTGATAGGACCGTTCGCCGGGACCGCGATCCTGGGCGCCTGGGACGGCAAACGCCTGTCGGCGAAGTTCTCCGGGCACACCCTGCAGCGCGTGTTCGCCCTGGTCCTGCTGACGGTGGCCGGCTTCATGCTGGTGGACGCGGTGGTGTGATGACCGCGCGACGGCATCCCTGGCGCCGGCACTCCCCTACGCCAGGGACAGGAAGAGCTTCTCCAGCCGCGCGCGCATCGCCTCCGGGTCCTCACCGTTCTTCCGGCCCGGTCCGAAGTCGGCCACGCACTGCTGCAGGCCGGTGGCGATGATCGCGAAACCGGCTCGGTCGAGTGCCCGGGAGGCGGCGGCCAGCTGGGTGATCACGTCCTCGCAGTCCCGCCCCTCCTCGATCATCCGGATCACTCCGGCGATCTGGCCCTGCGCACGCCGCAGCCGGTTCAGCACGGCCTTCAGGGACGCGCCCTCGAGCTCCAGTTCCACGACCACTCCTCGAAGAAAAAATACCCCTAGGGGTACTGTACGTCCCGGTTCGGGACGGCGGCGACCACCAAGGACCACAAGGGATCAGATCTGCCATGACCACTCCCCTCGCCCTCGGCACCGGCCAGGCCCGTGCCCGGCTCCACGACCTCACCGTCGTCGACGTACGCAGCCCCGGCGAATACGCCTCCGGCCATCTGCCCGGCGCCCTCAACGTCCCCCTGGACCGGATCCGGCGCGCGCTGCCCGAGATCCGGCACGCGGCCGGACGCGGCGACGTCCTCCTGGTGTGTGCCTCCGGCGCCCGTTCGGAGAGGGCGTGCCGGCTGCTGGCCGAGGAGGGCATCCCGACGGCCACCCTCACCGGCGGCACCAGCGCCTGGGCCGCCGAAGGGCACGAGCTGCACCGGCCCCCCGCCTACGGCACCCGGGCCCGCTGGAGCATGGAACGGCAGGTGCGGTTCACCGCGGGCGCCGTCGTGCTGCTGGGCCTGCTCCTCGGTCTGCTGGTGCACCCGGCCTTCCAGATCCTCTCGGCCGGCATCGCGGGCGGCCTCGTCGCCTCGGCGCTCACGGACACCTGCGGCATGGCCGTTGTCCTGGGCAGGCTGCCCCACAACCGTCCCCGCGCCGCGGACCTCGACGCGACGCTCGCCGCACTGCGCAGCGGCTGAGCAGGGCGACGGTTCCGCTCACGACGCCAGCCGGATGTCGACCTCCGGCGGCTGCTCGAGAGTGTGCTGGACGGCGCAGTGCGAGGCGACGGACAGCAGGGCGGCGCGGCGCCGCTCGGGGAGTTCCGGCGGCGGGACGACCACGACCCGTACGGCGGCGACACGGGCCGGGTGGTCGGTGGCCATCACGAACTCGGCCCGCACGCGCAGCCCGGAGCGGGGCAGGGCGTGCCGGTGCAGGTAGCGGCCGGCGTAGAAGGCGACGCAGGCGGCCAGCGAGGCCGCGAAGAGCTCGGTCGGTGTCGGTGCGGTGTCCGTGCCGCCCGCCTCGAGGGGCTGGTCGACCCGGATGCGGTGGCCGCGGACCTCGACGGCGTAGGTGTCGCCGCCGGAGTGCGTGACGTCGAGTCGGTGCATGCCGGTGGCGGGCGGCCGGATTGCGCTCGTGTCGTGGGACGCCATGCCGGTCATGACCGGTTTCCTTCCCTCGGTGACGACGGACCCCGGTGCCCAGTCGACTGCGCGGGCCGCCCGGGATCGAGGGGCCGACAGGGTGGCCCGAGGGCCGTTCGGCCCTCCCCTCCGACAGCCCGTGGCCGACTCCGGCGTCAGTCCATGCCGTGCTGCGGCAGGCCGGCGGCAGGCCGTTCGGCCGTACCGGCCTGCTGGAGGAGCAGCAGGGCCAGACCCCGCGCCTCGTCCGGGCTCAGTGCCGCCCAGACTCCCGGTTCGCCGCCCCGGTCCTCCCCCACCTCCAGGGCGATCCGGCGGACGGGCCGGTCCGGGTGTCCGAGGCGCAGGCACCGTACGGCGATCCTGCGCCCGCACGTCGTCACGATGCGGCTCTCCCCGGCACGGCTCTCGTCGATCCTGCCAACCCGGGCGTCGCTCACCGTCGCCATGGGTCTCACACTCCTCCGCCGTTCGCCACCGTCCCCGGCGGTGGCCGCTCCTGCGGCCCCGGTACCGGATGGTGCACACATCACAGCGCTGCGTGCGCGGGAGTTGTTCCCGGCTTGCCGCCGGTCCCCGGTCGCACAGGCCGGGTCGGAACGGCCCACTTCGGCCGCGGCACCGCCGGCACCACCGCACGGGGCTTTCGGCTCTCGCGGCGCTCTCAGCCGAACAGACTGCGCACCCGTATCGTCTCGACGTGCCGCCACGCGCCGCCGGGCAGCAGCAGCCAGTCGCCCTTCCCCGAAGGGGCCTTGCGTCCGAGGGTGGTTCGCGCCGTCCTGCGCGCCGGCAGCCGGGAACCACACCCCACCACCCCGGCACGCGGACGGACATGGGTCTGCTTGCTCATGGCTCCTCCCGCGACACGAAGCGCGGTACGTCACCCGCATTCGCCTGCACGAGCACCCCCTCCTCACATCGTCGTCCTTTTCGCGGAGGATCGCCTCGGGACCGCACGGCACCGTCACCTCGGACGCGTTGCCCTGGCGAGAACGCGGCACCGCGTGCAGCGTGGAGACGACAGAGCCCGGTCGACGGGGTGGGAGTGCGGCAGGAGAGGTGGAACACATGGACAGGGATGCCTCCGGACCCCGGGTGGTCGTCGGCGTCGACGGGTCGCCGTCGTCGTACGAGGCCCTGCGCTGGGCGGTGCGGTACGCGGGCCTGGTCGGCGGCGCCGTGGACGCGGTCGCGGTGTGGGAGCTGCCGGGGCTGTACGGATGGTCGGGACCCGCGGTGGACATGGACGTCGACGAGGAGGAGGCCCGGCAGAAGATGCGGAAGGAACTGACCGACGTGCTCGGCGCGGAGGCCGCCGGCTCCGTCCGCACCCATGTGGTGCAGGGCAACCCCGCGGACGTGCTGCTGCGGGCCGCCGAGGGAGCCGAGGTCGTGGTCGTGGGCAGCCGGGGCAGGGGCGGGTTCGCCGCCGCCCTGCTCGGCTCGGTCAGCCACCATGTGTCGCAGCACGCGAGCTGCCCGGTGGTGATCGTCCGTTCGCCGAAGCGGTGATCCGCACCGGCGAGCAGGGATCCGAGTCCCGGCGAACACGGCGAGGCTGCCGGACCGCCGGATGCCGCCCGGGCCCGGCCCGTGGCCGAAGTGGCACCGTGTGCGCCACGCGCCCCAGTTCGAGTCCTCCCTGACTACGGCGCCGCGCCACCCCGACGATCAGGAGGTCCGCCGCCGCGGCGCGTTCGATCCTCGAACGCCAGGTCCACAGCGGCGACCGAGTTCTCGCTGCCGTCGACGCCGACGACAAAGAACGCGGGCTCCTGGGTGACCTGCTCGGTTTCCGGGACGATCACCACCGGGCAGTGCGCCCGGGCCATGAGCGGCAGGGCGACCGAAGCGGAGCCGAACACCTCCTGGGCCCGGCTCAGGTGCTGCGGGCCCAGCACGACGGCCGCGGCGCTGCGGCTCTCCTCGCCCAGCACCCACACGGGGTCGCCCTCGGCGAGTACGGCGTCCAGCTCGACCTCGGGATGCCGGGCAGCGACGAAGTCCACGGCCTGCGCGAGCAGCTGCTTGCCGCTCCGGTGCAGCTCCTCGTTCCACCCCTCCCAGGACGGCGGGACCTCGCTCCCCCGGTAGCCCCGGGTCGGCGTTCCCTCGGCACGGACCGGGCACAGTGGCGCCCGGCGGCGGGCCGCCTCGTCGGCGGCCCGGGCCAGTGCCGCCGGCCGGGTGGGGTCGCTGTCCACACCGACCACGATCGGCCGGTGGTCACTCGGTTCGGACATGGTCGCCTCCCGCCTCGGGGCCGACGGAAGACGGCAGCGTGTCGGCCGCGGCGCGCCGGTTCCGGCCAGTGCGCCCGACGCCGGACACGGGCGGCCGGGCCGGTGGGTACGGGGCGTGGAGCCTGACGCGTCCGTCGCCGGACCGGCGCACGTCGGGGGGCGGGCCGCCGTCGCGGCGGTGCACCCCGGCGGCCTCGCCGTCCCGGGTCGCGACACCGGCCGCGGTGCCAGGTACGCCGGTCCCGCCGCCGACGCGGGCGCGTCCGAGGGCACCGTTCTCAGCGGGGCCGGCCGTCGCCGTCGCGGCCCGGCCCTCTCGCTGTGCCGGTGCGGACGTGGTCATCGTCCCCGCCTCCTCGACGCGGTGGCGCGGACCGTGCCGCCGCGATCCCATTGCACGTGGTGGTCCCCGCAGGGTGCCAGGGGCCGTGGTCCCGGGCTCGGACCGCCCGGCCTCGGACCGCCCGGCCTCGGACCGCCCGGGCTCCACAGGGCTCCTCTGCTTTCAGTGGTCCGAGTGGTCCCTCGCGCTCTGCGGTTCCAGGTGGGACGCGAGGACCGCCGCCTGGACCCGGCGCTGGACACCCAGTTTCGCCAGCATCCGCGAGATGTGGTTCTTGACGGTCTTCTCCGACAGGTACAGCCGCTTGCCGATCTCGCGGTTGGTGAGACCGTCCCCGATGAGGCCGAGGATGTCCCGCTCGCGCGGCGACAGGCTCGCCAGTTCGGGCGGCACCGAGGGGGCCTGCGCCGGGTCGGTCCGCAGGGAGCGCATGAGCCGGGCCGTGGTCGCGGGGTCGAGCATCGACTGCCCCGAGGCGACGGTGCGGACCGCGGAGACGAGGTCGGAACCCTTGATCTGCTTCAGCACATAGCCGGAGGCCCCGGCCATGATGGCGTCCAGCAGCGCGTCCTCGTCGTCGAACGAGGTCAGCATCAGACACGCCAGCTCCGGCATCCGGCTGCGCAGCTCCCGGCAGACCGAGATGCCGTCGCCGTCCGGGAGCCGTACGTCGAGCACCGCGACGTGCGGGCGCAGCGCGGGCCCGCGGGTCAGCGCGTGCTCTGCGGTGTCCGCGTCACCGATCACGGAGATGTCCGGTTCGGCGTCGAGCAGATCGGCCAGGCCGCGGCGTACGACCTCGTGGTCGTCCAGCAGGAACACCCGGATCGGATTCTGCTCCGTGAACTCCGTGAAGGTGCGTGCTTCGGCCATGACGACCTCTCGTTCCCCGGGAAGGACGGACCGCGGGCTGTCCGTGACGCTGCATCATCCGTCCGTGGGCGCCGTACGGACTAGGGCCGACCGGCCCCACTGACTCCATGGTCGTCGTGCGCGAGGTCGAACCGCACGTCCACCACGCCCTCCACGGCCCGCACCAGGCGTGCGGCCACCGGGACCAGGGCGGTGTCGCGGATCCGGCCGGTGAGCGTCACGACACCGTCGTGCACCTCCACCTGGATCGCCGAGTCAGGACGCGGCAAGAGGTACGAGACGATCTCGCGCCTGACCTCCTCGGCGATGTCGTCGTCCACGCGCAGAAAGACCTTCAGCAGGTCGGCACGGCTGACGACGCCTTCCAGGAGGCCGGTCCCGTCCACCACCGGCAGTCGCTTGACCCCGGCCTGGGCCATGGCCCGGGCGGCCTCGGCGAGAGTGGCGTTCGCCCGGACCGTGACGGCGGGGGACGACATGAGGTCCCCAGCGGTGAGGCCGCCGGCCTTCGCCACGTCGACCGCCTGACGCAACTGCAGGTAGCCGGCTTCCGGGCCGTCCCGCAGCTCCTCCTTCGGCAGCAGGTCGGCCTCGGAGACCACGCCGACCACCCGGCCCTCGCCCTCGATCACGGGCAGGGCGCTGACCTGCCAGTCCTGCATCAGCTCAACGATCTCCTTGAAGGGAGCACGCCTCCCGACGGCGGCGACCGTGTGGGTCATGACATCGCTGACGATGTGCGGCATGCCGTACATGGTGAACCTCCGTCAGGTCCGCACAGGCCGGTCCGCTCTCAGCATGTGCCGGTGCGGAACACCCGGCCAGGGGCCACCAGGCCCCCGGGTGGGGACGTGCGGCCCCTGACCCCGCGCGAGCGGCGTCACCACTCTGGAAGCGGGAGCCTGGGGAGCGGCTTCCTCGTGCCGGGAGGTGGAGACGATGAACGGGACTGTCACGGTGGGTCTCGACGGATCGCCGGAGAGCCGGGCGGCCGCCGAATGGGCGGCGCGCGAAGCAGCGCTGCGCGGTCTGCCGCTGATGATCGTCCACGTCTGGGAGCCGGTGCCCGACCCCGCGGCCCAGGCTCCGCCGCCCGGTGGCGACAGCCGGCAGCACTGGACCGAGGAGGTTGCCCGCGAGGCCGCGGAGGGGCTGCGGCTGCGCCATCCCGGTGTCGAGGTCGTCACCGATCGGTTCACCGGCGACCCGGCCTACGCCCTGATCGAGGCGGCCGACGCCGCCGAGCTGATGGTGCTGGGCTCGCGCGGACTCAGCGGAGTCGCCGGGTTCATGCTCGGCTCGGTCGGCATGTCCGTCCTCGCCCACGCCGAACGTCCCGTGGTGCTGGTCCGGGCCGGAGAGCAGGCCGCGGACGAGCACAGGACGGACCCGGCGGGCGTGCCGTCCGCAGCGACCCCGTTCCGGCCCGTCGTCCTCGGCCTCGACATCGGCACCCCCGACGAGACGCTCCTCGGCTTCGCCTTCGACGCCGCCGAGCGCCGCGGTGCGTCCCTGCGCGTCGTACACGGCTGGAGCGAGCCGCCCACCTCCTTCTACCGCTTCTACGGCGACGCCGAGCTCTACGACGACCTCGTCCGCAAGCAGGCCAGGGCTCTGGCCGAGGTGCTGCACTCCTGGCGGCAGAAGTTCCCCGACGTGGAAGTGATCGAGGCGAGCCGGCGCGGCAGCGCGGCGCAGCTCCTGGTCGACGCCTCCCGTGAGGCCTCCCTGGTCGTGGTGGGCCGACGCGTCCGCACCAGCCCCCTCGGCGCCCGCCTCGGCCATGTGGCGCACGCCGTGCTGCACCACGTGGTGGCCCCGGTCGCGGTGGTGCCGCACGACTGATCCGCCATCCGCACGACTGATCCCCCGAGGGAGCGGTGAGCACCATGAACCTTCCGATCGTCGTGGGCGTGGACGGCTCCGAGCAGAGCCTGCGGGCCGTCGACTGGGCGGCCGACGAGGCCGAGCTGCGGGGGGCCCCGCTCCGGCTCGTGTACGCGTCCCTCTGGGAGCGGTACGAAGGCGCCCTGGCCGCACAGGAACTCGGCAGGCCCCTGGAGGAGGTGATGGCCCGGGACGTCGTCGGGACCGCGGAGGAGCGCGCCCGGCTCCGCCGACCGGACGTGAAGGTCACCACGGACGTGCTGCCCGACGAGCCGGAGGACGGGCTCGTGCGGGAGAGCGCCACAGCCCTCGCCGTGGTTCTGGGCTGCCGTGGCCGCAGCGGCATGGCGGAGGCACTGCTGGGTTCGGTCAGCCTGGCGGTCGCCGGGCACGCGCACTGCCCGGTGATCGTGCTCCGCGACGCCCCCGACGACCGGGCCCGTGCCGGCGTCCGGGGGCGGATCGTCCTGGGCGTCGGCGAGAAGCCGGCAGGCTCGGCCGCCGTACGGTTCGCCGTCGAGGAGGCGTCACTGCGGGGGGTGCCGCTGGAAGCCGTACGGGCCTGGCGGCGTACCGCGCACGCGCCCTCCGGACACTCGCCGTTCGCCGGTGATGCGGCACATGCCGAGCAGCGACAGGCCGCCGAACTTCTGGAGGAGGCACTGCGGGACGCACCCGCCGGCCTGAAGGCGGACCGCCGCACCGTCGAGGGCCACACCCGCGACGCCTTGCTGGCCGCCTCCCGCCAGGCCGGCCTCCTCGTCGTCGGCGCACGGCGCCGGCACGTTCACTTCGGCCTCCAGCTCGGCCGCGTCGCCCACGGCGTGCTGCACCACGCCGCCTGTCCGGTGGCCGTCGTACCGGAACCCGCGTACGTCCCTCAGCCTGACGCCGGAGCCTGATGCCGACCGCGTCAGCCCGTTCAGCCCGTCCGGTGCGTCCAGCGTGGCTCCACCAGGTTCCACTCCCGGTCCCAGGCGGCGATGCGCCGCCGGTCCAGCCACACCCGCCCCAGCGCTCCTGCCCCGTACACCGGCAAGGCGACGGCCACGAAGGCAGCGGCGCCGAAGAGACCGGCCTCCATCTCGCTCTCGACGGGGTCGGCGGGCTTGGCGGGGGTGAGCCTGCCGTGGTCGTCCTGCCAGACCACCACCCGGGCACCGGCCTTCAGATCGCTGCGGACCAGCGTGTCACCGGTGCGGCGGGTGCCGTCCGGTGCCGTCCAGCGCACCGCCGCCCAGACCTGGCCGCCCACCGCCCAGTCCGCCCCGCCACCGCGGCGTGGGTCGGCGACGAGCACGGCGCGGACGGCGTGCCGATGGGCGCGCTGCTGCGCGAACGCCTCGCCGGCGGCACGCGCCGTCATCACGCCTGCGACGGCGCCGCCGACCACCATCGCGATCCAGACGGCCAGGACCAGCCAGGCCTCCACGATGTCCTCGCGTCGCCGCAGCGGGCTGCTCCGCCTGCGCCACAGCTGTGACGGCCCGCTCATGGCACGGCGCCTTCCCGGGACGCCGGCGGAGGCTGAGGGGGACGTGTGTGCAGCTCGAAGACGTCCCCCAGCCCCGTGGCCCGCAGGATCCGCCGGAAGCCCGCGCTCTCGGCGACCAGCCGCAGCCGGCCCCGCCGGGACAGCGTCCGGTTGCGCGCCCGGCACAGCACCCCGAGTCCGGCGCAGTCGATGAACGTGACCGGCCTCAGCGTGACCGGCCTCAGGTCGAGCACCAGGTCGGGGCCGGCGGATGCGGTGAACGCGTCGAGCCGTTGCGCGAGCGCGGAGGCGGTCAGCACATCGATCTCACCGTGCAGGGACAGGACGGTTGCTCCGCCGGCCACGCGGTGGGCCGGGACGACGTCCCGTGCGGTGTGGTCCTCCGCCACCCGGGCCGTGTCGTTCTCGGACATGGCACGAGCCAACCGCGCGTGCGGCACGGGGCGGAAGGGTCGATCGGCCCTGGCTGCCGGTCCGTATGGGGGTCGACCGGACCTGCTGCCGGTCCGTACGCGGGTCGACCCGCCCTGGCTGCCGGTCCGTACGGGGCACCGCTCGGTCCGGTGGCGGACACGGACCGCAACGGGCACCGCTCGGGCCGTCCGCGAGGGCCGGACGGCCCAAGCGCCACCCCTCCCCCGCTGGCGAAGCTGAACCTGCGGGGCGGCTCCGGCGTGGTGCCGGAGCCACGCTCACGCGGCGGACCCACGAAGAGGGACATCGACGAAGAGGGACAAGGAGCTGCCATGAAGGGCTTCGTCTTCCACGGTCCCGGACAGGCGTCCTGGCAGGACGTCCCGGACCCCGCCGTCAAGGAACCCACCGACGCCATCGTGCAGGTCGGCTCCGTGACCATCTGCGGCACGGACCTGCACATCCTCAAGGGCGACGTCCCCGAGGTCCGCTCCGGCACGGTGCTCGGGCACGAGGCGGTCGGTGAGATCGTCGAGGTGGGCGGCGACGTGCGCACCGTGTGTCCCGGAGACCGGGTGCTGATCTCCTGCATCACCGCCTGCGGCCGGTGCCGGTACTGCCGGGACGGCTCGTACGGCCAGTGCCGGGGCGGCGGGGGCTGGATCCTCGGTCACCTCATCGACGGCACGCAGGCCGAGTACGTCCGGGTCCCCTACGCCGACCTGTCCGTGCATGCGCTGCCGAGCGCGGTCCCCGCCGCGGACGCCGTCCTGCTGGCGGACATCTTCCCCACCTCCTACGAGGTGGGTGTCCTCAACGGGCACGTACGCCCCGGCGACACCGTCGCCATCGTGGGCGCCGGTCCCATCGGACTCGCGGCAATCGCCACGGCACGCCTGTTCGCCCCGGAACGGATCATCTCGGTCGACTTGGCTCCGGCCCGGCTGGAGGCCGCCCGGCGGCTGGGCGCCGATGCCGTGGCCGACGTCCGTGAGGCTCCCGGCCAGCTGGTCGCCGATCTGACCGACGGGCTGGGCGCGGACGTGGTCATGGAGGCGGTCGGCCTGCCGGAGAGTTTCGAGCTGTGCACCGGGATGGTCCGCCCCGGTGGGCGCGTGGCCAACATCGGTGTGCACGGCAAGCCGGCCACGCTGCACCTCGAAGACCTGTGGATCAAGAACCTGACGATCACGACCGGCCTGGTGGACACCTACTCCACGCCCACCCTGCTGCGGATGGCCGCGGCCGGCCGGCTGCCGACCGGGCAACTGGTGACGCACACCTTCCCGCTGGATCACATGGAGGAGGCGTACGACGTCTTCTCGCGGGCCGCCGCGACCGGCGCCCTCAAGGTGGTACTCGGTGGGGAGCAGCACGCGGAGGTCGCCGTACCCGCGGCCTGACCGGGAAGGAGTGTGACGACCATGACCGAACAGCCGAGAGCGGGCGTGGCGGCCGAGGCGCCGCCGGGCGATCTGGGCCGCCGCCTGGCCGCCCGGCGAGCCCAGCTCGGCCTGAGCAGACGCGAGGTGGCCGCACGCGCCGACATGGCGGCCGACTACCTCCGGTACCTGGAGGAGAACCCCGCCGCCGCTCCGGGCACCGGTCGCCTGATCAGGCTGGCCGAGGCACTGGAGACGACGGTGGCCGAGCTGACCGGCGCCACCGCCGGCCGGCCGCCGGGCTTCGGACGTGCCGCACCCGAGCCGAGTTTCACCGAGTTGACGCCCGCCGAGTGCCGGGCCCTGCTGGGCTCGCACGGCGTGGGGCGGCTCGCGGTGCCCACCGCGACCGGGCCGGTGATCGTGCCCGTCAACTACAGCGTCGTCGACGGCGCGATCGTCTTCCGTACGGTCCTCGGGGCGACACCGTCCCTGGCGGCCGGCCGGCAGGCGGCCTTCGAGGTGGATCGCATCGACGACGCCTTCAGCCAGGGCTGGAGCGTTCTGATCCGCGGCGATGCGCGGACGGTGACAGACCCGCGGGAGCAGCGACGGCTCACCGAGCAGGCGTACAGCGCCCCTTGGACGGGCGGGGAACGCGACCTGTGGGTGCGCATCGAGCCGCACGCGGTGACCGGGCGCCGGATCTCGGTCTGACGGCGGACGGGGCGGTGCGCGTGGGGCGAGGCGCGCACCGCCCCGTCCGTGCCCGCACGCCGTCCCGCGCTTCGCCCCGCACGCCGTCCCGCGCTTCGCCCCGCACGCCGTCCCGCACTTCGCCCCACACGCCGTCCCGCACTTCGCCCCACACGCCGTCCCGCGCTTCGCCCCGCACGCCGTCCCGCGCTTCGCCCCACACGCCGTCCCGCACGTCGCTCGGTCCGCTCTCCTCGCGTGGGCACCGGCCACCCGTCATGTGAGCAGCACGCCCGTGACCAGCTCGGGACGGATACGCATCGCCTGGTCCGTCTCCGCCCGGCCCGTCCCCGGCCGTGCCGCCCAGAGAGGCAGCAGCCCACGGGCGCGCGCCAGTTCGTCCGGGTCGGTGACCGGGCGTGCGTAGCCGGTGACCACCACGCTCCAGCCGAGATGGGTGACGGGGTCGATGGCGTCGGCCTCGTAGGCGACGACCACACCGGTGCCGTCGGCCTCGGTCTGCGAGGTCAGGGCGGCGCCCTCATGGGTACGGATCACGATGTCGCCGTCGACCAGGATGTGGTGGACGGGGCGGACGGTCGGCAGCGCCTGCCGGGTGAACACGAGCCTGCCCAGGGACACGCTGCCGAGCAGACGGAGTGCCTCGGCCCGGTCGAGGTCGATGCGGCGGTGCATCGAATCGTGTTCATGGATCATGGCTGACATCCTCGCAGTGGCGTGACCTCACCTGCTGTCACCGGTGCCGATGCCGCTCGGGCGTGCACCTGCTGCGACCCTCTTCTTCAGCAGGGGCACGACCTGGTCGAGCAGGGCCGGCGGCCTCGGCGGTGAGGCCGAACCCGGGCGGCACCGGCAGGACCATGGCGCCGCTCCTCGACTGCGCGGCCGGTCTGCGTACGGCTCCAGCGTGCGCCGGGAGCGGCCCTGCGGGGAGGTGCCCTCGGTCCCGCCCGACGGGCCGATCGGCCCAAGGCGGGGATGCGGTCGTGTGGCAGGCACACGCCCCGGGATCAGTCGAGGTATCGCCTCCGCCCCGCCCGGAAGGGGATACGGTGTGGGGAGACCCACCGGTTCAAAGCCATGTGCCGATGGGAACTGGAGGACTGGTGACCGGTGCGGAGGAGCCCCGCGTACGACTGCCGCAGCTGAAGCTCGACGAGTTGCTGGAGGAGTTGCAGGCCCGGATCGACACGGCCCGCGGGACGCAGGATCGGGTGCAGGGTCTGCTCGAGGCGGTCCTCTCCGTCGGCCGGGAGCTGAACCTGGAGCAGGTTCTGCACTCCATCGTGGAGGCGGCCGCGGCACTCGTGGACGCCAAGTACGCCGCCCTCGGCGTCATCGGACCGGACGGCAGCCGGCTGTCCGCCTTCCACACGGTGGGCGTCACCGAGGAGCAGATCTCCACGATCGGTCCGTATCCGGAAGGTCACGGCATCCTCGGCGAGCTGATCCGGCACCCGGAGCCCCTGCGGATCCCGAAGATCTCCGAGCACGCCGCCTCGTACGGCTTCCCATCGGGCCACCCGCCGATGAGCAGCTTCCTCGGCGTCCCCATCCGGATCCGCGACCAGGTCTTCGGCAACCTGTATCTGACCGAGAAGCGCGGCGGGCGGGAGTTCGACGAGGAGGACGAGTCGGTCCTGTCCACGCTCGCCGTCGCCGCCGGCGTGGCCATCGACAACGCCCGCATGTACGAGGACTCCCGGCTGCGCGAGCGCTGGCTGCGTGCGAACGCGGAGATCGGCCACAGCCTGATGTCCGGCAGCGACCGGGCCTGGTCGCTGGGTCTGATCGCCGAACACGCCCGGGAGATCTCGGGCTCGGCCCTGGCGGCGGTCGCCCTGCCCATGGAGGGCACCAAGTCGCTCACCGTGGAGATCGCCGTGGGAGTGGACGCGGACGCGCACCGGGGACTGGTGCTGCCCCTGGACGAGAGCCTCATGGGGCTGTCGTACACCGCGACCGCCCCGGTCACCAGCGACGACGTCGTCAGCGACCCGCGGATCACCCCCGAGCCGCCACGCTTCGAGGGGCTCGGCCCGGCGGTGGCCGTTCCCATCGGTACGGGTGAGGGCGGTGCGCGGGGCGTGGTCCTGGTGGCCCGGGAAGCCGGCCGGCCGGTCTTCCTGGAGAAGGAGACCGAGTTGCTGCAGGGGTTCGCCGCGCAGGCCGCGATCGCGATGGAGCTGGCCGAGCGCAGGCAGGACGCCCAGCAGATCGCACTGCTCGAGGACCGCGACCGCATCGCCCGCGATCTGCATGACCTCGCCATCCAGCGGCTGTTCGCCACCGGGATGACCCTGCAGAGCGCGGGCCGGTTCATCGAGCATCCCGAGGCCGCCGAGCGCGTGCTGCGGGCCGTGGACGACCTGGACGAGACCATCAAGATCATCAGGTCGACGATCTTCGGGTTGCGCGCACGCGTGGGCGGCGCGGGCAAGGGGCTGCGGTCGAGGGTCGTCCGCGCGGTCGACGAGGCCACGCCGGTGCTGGGCTTCACCCCCAGCGTACGCATCGAGGGCCTGGTCGACACCGATGTGCCGTCCGAGATCGCCGACCACGTCGTGGCCGTGCTGACGGAGTCCCTCACCAACATCGCCCGGCACGCCCACTGCGACCGGGCCCAGGTGGCTCTGACGACCGACGGCCGGGAGGTGCGGCTCAGGGTCTCGGACAACGGTGTGGGCATCCCGCCCGACGGCCGGCGCAGCGGACTGCTCAACATGGCCGAGCGGGCCGAGAGTCTCGGCGGAGGACTCGAGGCCGGCAGCGCCGGCGGCGGTGGCGCCACACTGGACTGGCACGTCCCGCTGCCCGCCGAGTAGGGGTCCGCCCGGCGCCCCCTGCGCTCGGGGCCGGGCCGAGGGGGACACGGGTTCGGGCCCACTCGGCCCATGCAGCCGCCGGCTGCGCCGCCGCAGTCTGAAGGTGTCCGGAGCCGGCACCGAGCCTCTGGAGGGCGCCATGAACGGCACTCCGGCCTTCGTGCAGGACGTGATGACCCACCGGGTCGTCGCCCTGCGCTCAGGGGCGGCCTTCAAGGCCATCGTGAAGGTCATGCGCGAGTGGAGCGTCAGCGCCCTGCCGGTGCTGGACGAGGCCGGACGCGTCGTCGGGGTCGTCTCCCAGGGGGATCTGCTGCCCAAGGAGGAGTACCAGGACGGCGGCCTCGGCCGGTACGGGCAGCTGTGGGACCTCACCGGAGCCCGCAAGGCGGACGCCGTGACCGCGGCCGAGCTGATGACCACGCCGGCCGTGACCGTGGCACCCGACGCCACGCTCGCCCACGCCGCGCGGACCATGGCCCGAACCGGGGTCAAGCGGCTGCCGGTGGTCGGCCGTGACGGAACGCTCCGGGGCATCGTCAGCCGATCCGACCTGCTGAAGGTCTTCCTGCGGGACGACGCGGAGATCGCCGGGGAGCTCCGGCGCGAGGTCGTCGCACGCCTCTTCGGCACGCACGCGGAAGCCGTCCGGGTGGAGGTGCAGGACGGTGTCGTCACGCTGGCCGGCCGCGTCCGCGAGACGGCTCTGATCCCGCTGGCGGCGCGCCTCGCCAGGGCCGTGGCGGGCGTGGTCGACGTGCAGTGCGCTCTGGCCGGTCCGCCCCGCCGTCCGGTTCTCGACCCCGACCTTCCCGCCGCCGACCCGGCGCACCTGCCCTGACGGCGGCGCCGGGCCCGGACAGGGGTCGGCGACGATGACGTGGCCCCGGACGGACGGTGCGGGCGAACCTCACGGCCACACGACCACTGGTTCTCCCTGCTCTCCGCGCGTCTCAGCGCGCGTCAGCGGCGTGGTGGCGACCCCGCGGGCGCCCGGCTCACTCGCCGGCGGCACCGGTGAGCCGGCAGTCCACGCCGACGACGCCCTCCACGCCGTTCACCAGGCGTGCGGCGAGCGGGATCCGCGTGGCGTCCGGCACCCGCCCGGTCAGGGTGGCGACGCCATCGGTGACGACGACGTGCACGGGCTCGACCGGGGCGGGGAAGAGCGGGTCGACGACCTCGCGCCGTATCTCGTCGGCGAGGTCATTGTCGGGGCGCAGGAACACCTTGAGCAGGTCCCTGCGGCTGACCACGCCTTCGAGCAGGCCCTCGGCGTTCACGACGGGCAGCCGCTTGACCTGCCGCAGCGCCATGATTCGCGCGGCCTCGGCCAGTGTGGCGTCGTCGTGCACGGTGACCGCCGGGGTGCTCATCAGCTCCTCGGCGCACACGGCCCCCGCCTTGGCGAGGTCGGACAGCCGGCGCAGCTGGGTGAGCCGGTCCGGATCGCTGTCCCGGAACTCCTCCTTGGGCAGCAGATCAGCCTCGGACACCACGCCCACCACCCGACCGTCGCCCTCCAGCACGGGAAGGGCGCTGACCTCCCACCGGACCATGCGCTCGACGACGTCCTTGAACAGAGCCTTGCTGCCCACGGCCACGACAGCTCGCGTCATCACGTCACTCACCCGGTGCGGGCTGCTGTCCATGGCGTTCTCCTCACGGGGCCGGAGGTCAGACCAGGTCACCGCTGCCGTAGGGGGCGTTGTAGAGGTCGAGCAGCCGTACCCGGGTGGCGTGCAGCCGCTGGGCGACCACGCGCCCGACCCACACGGCGATCGCCCGGCCGAACTCCGGGTCCTCGGCACACAGGGCCCGCACGGCCTCGGCGTCGAACTCCCAGGCACTGACCGGGCTCATCGCCCGGGCGCCCAAGTGCCAGATGCAGGGCGGGAAGTGCCAGGACCAGCCGAGCAGTTCACCGTTTCCGAGGGCCTCGATGACGGCGGGCCGGCGGCCGGGCACATGCAGGTCGAGGGCGACGGTGCCGGTGCGCAGGATCCAGAAACGGTCGGCGCGACGGCCCTCCTCGAAGAGGCGGGCCCCGGCGTCGTAGGAGACGTCATGGCTCAGGCGCATCAACCGATCACGGTGCACGGGCTCAAGAGCCGCGCTCATGGTGTTGGAGGTCATCGCACCGGCTCCCTTCAAGGCTTGTGTTCCAGCCTGGGCGCTCCGTGCCCAGGGCACCACAGGCCACTCGGGCCGGGCCGGGGGCCCTTCGGCCCCGGGCGGGACGACCGTGCGGCGGCCCCGCGGGATCCGGAGCGCGCGTCCTGGACCGCCCAGCACGGCGGACGCACAGGGCCCCGGCGCGGCAGTGCGCGCCGGGGCCCTCCATGGGCCTGCCGGGTCGTGCGACGGGCCGTGGCTGCCCGGACGGTGTCCGCCGCTCCGGAGTCCGGGGCTCGGGCGGAGTCCGCGGACGCACGGCCACCTGCATCCGCCCGCGATCGTCGTCTCCTCGGGGAAGGGGACTTCCGAACGAGGCCGGAGCCGGCCGAGCGGGGCGCGCGCCGGATCAGTCGCCGTGGTCCTCCGATCCCTTCGCCGTCTTCGAATAGGCGTCGTGCCAGGCGGCCTTCGCACCGGAGTCGCCGATCCGGTAGACGTCCACCACGGCACCGACGGCGACGGCCAGCGAGAGCACGCCGACGACGATCCGAACGGGCAGGGCGGACCAGCGCGTGTTGCCGCTGCGACCGGGTTCCGCCGCGGCGCGCCGCCCCGCCGCCCACCACACGAGTGCCGCGAGCACGAACAGGCCCAGGGCCCACGGCAGCAGGCCGTCGCCCAGTTCGGTGTGCCGGCGCACCAGGGCGTCGTCGTCCACGTGCCGCTCCAGCCACTCGCCGGCGTGCGTGGTCAGCGGCACGCTGACCAGCGCCAGGAAGGCGAGGACCGGCAGCAGTACGCCCAGCCGCCGGGCGGCGCGCGGCCACAGCGCGGCCGTCACCAGCGCGAGCGCGGTGAGGGGTATCAGCACCACGACCACATGGACGAACAGGACATGGGCGGGCAGACCGTTGATCAGAGTCATCCAGGAGCTCCTGAGGGGGGTACGGGCGCGCGCCAGACTGGCACAGCCACCTCTCAGTCACCTCTGAGGACCACGAGCAGAGCATGATGTGGACATGAAGATTCCCGACCGACGGATCGAACTGTTCACCGGCACCGACAGCGAGCACCGGTTCAGCGGCCCCGCGACCGGTGACGAGCGGAGCATGCTCGTGGCTGTGCTGGACGCCCAGCGCACCACCCTGAAGCTGAAGTGCTCCGGGCTGGGGCCGGAGTTGGCCATGCGGTCCGTGCCGCCGTCCTCGCTCTCCCTGCTCGGGCTCGTCCGGCACCTCGCCGACGTGGAACGCCGCTGGTTCCGGTCCGTGCTCGCCGGGCACGACGTCGAGCTGCGTTTCTCCTCCACCGACACCCCCGAGGGCGACTTCGACGGCGCGGGCCCCGGCCCCGAGGTCGTCGCGGCGTCCTGGGCGGCCTGGCGCGCCGAGGTCGCCTTCGCGGAAGCGTTCGTCGCGCAGGCTCCGCATCTAGAGGTCGAGGGCCACGACTCCTGGCGGGGCGCGGTCTCCCTGCGCTGGGTGCTGATCCACATGATCGAGGAGTACGCCCGTCACAACGGACACGCCGATCTGATCCGCGAACGGATCGACGGCGCGGTCGGGGTGTGACACCACGACTTCGCACAGACCCTGACCCGCGGCCCGCCTGTCGCACAGATCCCTCGCCCACCGGGGCGCAGCGCGACGCGCTGCCTCCCGGTGGCGCCACCGTCGTGGTCAGAGACCGGGGGCGAGCACGGTCAGCCTCAGGACGGCCGCGACGGCCAGTACCGCGGAGAGCGCGTACCACCATTTCCTCGACCACTCGGCCTTGGTGAACACCCACGTCAGCACGGCCGTGACGGCTGTCAGCGCCAGGGCGAGGAGGGAGGCGAACCGGGAGTGCGAGACGGCTTCGCCGTCCCAGGGGCCGGCGGGGTCGGCCATGTACGCGAGGAAGGCCACATAGCCGGTCACCAGGTGACCCAGGGCCAGAAACAGGCCGCACACCGCGGAGCCGATGCCGAACCGCGTACCCGGCCGCGTGACGGGGCTGCTCACCCGAGGGCCTCCTTCGCCTGGTCGAGTTTCCGGTCGAAGCCCCGACCGTAGGCCTGGGCTGCCGGGTCCTGGTAATAGGGGCCGCCGTTGTAGCGGGCGGCCAGTTCCGCCATCTGCTCGCGGGTCATCCGTTCCGGCGGCACGTCGGCGAAGTCGCTCTGCGCCTTGAGCTGGGCGAGGTACTCCGAGGCGATGAAGACGTTCTTGCCCGGATCCTTGATCGCGCCCACGACCTGGTCCCGCTGCATGTCGGTGAGGTGATGCGGGTCGTAGCCCAGGACCTCGGCGGCGCGGCGGACCTGGATGGACAGCGGGCCCATGGACGTCTGGTCGGGGTCCTCGGAGCCGGGCAGGAACTGACGGCCCTGGTAGGCAAGATCGTCCAGGACGCCCGGGTCGCCCTCGACCTCCTGCCAGGCGATGCCGGCGACCATCTCCGGCGGCAGTCCGGCGTCATGGGCGGCGGCCTTGATCAGCTCGCTGTTGGCCGAGATGTACTCGCGGCGGCTTTCGTCGGAGTTCGACGGCAGCCAGTAGTTGTTGCCCTGAGCCTTCGGCAGCCCGTCGACACGGGTTGCGATGCGCGTCAGGATCTCGTCGGCCACCACGTCGCCGCCCATGGTGGGAATCGCGTCCACCTTCGGGCCCGCGCCCGGGAGCTGGGCGTAGGGATTGCCGCTCGCCTGACGGGCCTCGGCCTGGAGCGGTCCCAGTGTCTTCAGGAACTGGCCCGGGTCCTCGACGGGGCTGCGGAAGTCGGGGAGGGAACGGTAGGCCGCGTCGATGTCGGCGATGCACGTGCCGCGCGCCTCCGACTCCGCGCGGAGGGCGTCGCCGTAGTGATCGCTGGTCTGGTTGTAGTAGCGCTCGGCGTCCTCGCGGATCGCGTCGACGTCGACGGTCAGTTCCGCGAAGCAGTCGAGTACTCCGGTGGTGCTCCGGAGGTCCTCCCACTGCCGCATCGGCTCGGCGGCCCGCGCGGTCGGTGTGATCGCGGTGGCCTCGCGGGCCATCACCTCGGACAGCTTGCCCTCGGTGGTCCTGCCGCTCTTGTAGTGGCCCTTGGCCGTGGTGACCGCCCCGGCATAGGCAACGAGGGCCTTGCCCACGGTACGCAAGGCGCCGGACAGGGCGTCCGTGAGGTGCTGGGCCTCGCTCAGGCGCTTGGCGTACAGGTCATGGGCGTCGCTCTGCCAGTCCACCTTCATCGCCTTGCCGAAGGCGTCGTCGGTGGTCTCGATCAGCTTGTGCAGGCGCGTGTACTCCGCGGCGCTGCGCTCGATGAGCGCCGGATCCGCGTCTTCCAGGAACTCGACGTCCGCGCGATGGGCCACGGCGGATCACCGGTCCCCGGGTTCGGTGTAACGTCCCGACACCAGAACGGAGTTCAGCCGGGCGCGGACTCCCTCGTCGTACTGCGTGTACGTGTTGTTCGCCGACTTCAGTTCGGCCGACAGGGCCGCGAGCAGCACGACCGCATCCGTGTACTGGTCCTGGGCGTAGCGGGCGAACGTGTCGACATGGGCGGCCACGTCGGGATGGGATCGCGGTACGCGGCACATCGTGGCGTTCTCGCCGTCCATCCGGCCCTCGTACAGGACGCCGGCGATCTCGAGCAGGGCGTGCGAGCTTCCGTCCATGGAACTCGCGTTCACGGCGTACCCGTCGCCGTGGCCGGACGGCCCCGCCGATCCGCCGCTGCCTGCGTCGGCGGTCAACTGGTCCAGCCGCATGTGCGCCGGCCGCTGTCGCCTCGCGAGCGCGTCAGCCTTGAGCTGCGCCCATTCCTCGTCCCACGACATGTTCACTCCCCCGATCGGCTGCCGCACCGCTGCAGCAGTTGGTCATGTCTTTACCAAGTCTGGCACAGAACAGTAAAGAATGATCACGCTCGAACGACCGGAGTCCTCGTCCCGCTACCGGTCGGCGGCAAGGAACTGTCGGTCGACGGCGTGCGGTTGGCACCGGGTGAGGCTCACCGGCAGGACGGCGGCGACCACGGTGAGCGCGGGCCGGACGGCGCGGTTGTTCGCTATCGCCGGACCGGCGGTGCAGGCGAGCGGCAAGCTGCCGCCTCGGGGAAGGGGACGGGTCACGGCTGCGCGCCGCGGGCGAGGATGACCGCGTAACGGCACACGGCGTCCGTGGTGTTGACGAAGAAGCGTTCGGGGCGCGCCGAGTTCGACGGTGTCGCCCGCGTCGAGTGCGTGGACCGCATCGCCGTCGTGGCGGGTCAGGTGGCCGTCCAGGACCCAGACGACCTGCCGACGAAGGCGAAGGCGAAGGGCGAAGGCGAAGGCCGGATACGGCACCCGGGCGCCGGCCAACCCCGGTGGCCGGCCTTTCTGTACGACTCCGAGGGCCGCCGCTTCCTGCTCCCCCACATCAACGAGTGGCAACTGGACGACCCCTGTGGCCGGTGGTGCGCGCAGACGCGGGGCAAGGGCCGTTCTCAGCGCAGGGAAGCCGTCACCGCGCAGACGAGGACGGTGACGACGAGGCTGGCGATCATCACCATTCCCACGCCGATCATGAACAGTCCACTGCTGTCGTCCGACCAGTCGAGGCAGGCGGCAAGGGTGAGGCCGGCCGTGGTGCCCAGCACGGTGCCCGCGAAGTACCGCCGGTGTGCCGCCCAGCACACCGGCACGAGGAGGGTCACCACCAGCCCGATCACCTGCCACGCCTGGTACGGGCCGGTCATCGAGCCATCGGCGTGGACGTCGCGGTGCTGGTCCCAGCCGAGCCATGCGGCCCACGCCGCCACTGACACCCCCGCCAGCACGACGATCGACACCACATGGGCGACGAATGTCAGCGGTCCTTGGCGCATGGCCCGAGCCTGACAGCCGGTACCGGTGCCGGCCTGAGCCCTCCTACTCAGCTCCGCCTGAGTACCCGACACCGTACCCGACACCGCGGCCACAGCGGGTGGTCACTCGGAGGCGTCGAGCGCCACCGCGTTGGGATGGTCGGCGAGATAGTCCTGTACGAGCGACAGGAAGCTCGCGTCGGGCGCGAGACCGAGTGCGGCGGCGCGCCGGTTGTCGAAGACGGCGGGCCACGAGCCCACCATGGTTTCGACGGCGGGATCGGGTGCGATGGTCACCCGGTCGGCGACTGCCTCGCCGGCCACCTCCCGCAGCGTCCTCAGCATCTCGGCGACCGACACGGTGAGCGCGGGGAGGTTGACCGGCACCTGGCCTTCGAGGCGTCCCGGCCCCTTGCCGCGCTCGGCCTCAGCGATGCGAAGGAGCCCGTGGACCGTGCGCCGGGGTGAGGACAGCGCCACCTGGAGTCCGGGGCGCACCGGGCAGACGGCCCCCAGTCCCGCGAGGGGTTCACGGATGATGCCGGACAGGAAACCGGACGCGGCCGCGTTCGGCGTGCCCGGGCGTACCGCGACGGTCATGAGGCGGGCGACGCGTCCGTCGACGAAGCCGTGGCGGGTGTAGTCGGCGATCAGGTGCTCGCAGACGAGCTTCTGGGTCCCGTAACTCGACCGCGGCAGGGGCAGGGTCGACTCGTCGATCACCGGGGGCACGGGCAGCGCCGGGTCGGAGCCGTAGACGGCGAGGCTGCTGGAGAACACCACCCGCGGGGTCGGTCCTGTGGTGGCCGACTGCGCGCGGGCGGCGTCGAGCAGAGCGCGGGTGGTGTCCACATTGGCGTACATGCCGAGGTCGACGTCGGCCTCGCACTCGGCCGACACCGCGGCGGCCAGGTGGAACACCACATCGACCGGCTCGGCGAACACCTCGTCCAGACGATCGGTCAGGTCGCCGTGCACGACGTCCACGAGCGGGTCGGCCGCCGGTGGCGCGCCGGGTTCCACGGCGCGGTCGGCGAGCACCAGCCGTTCGATCGGTGTGCCGCCGAACGTCCGCGTCCGCAGCAGTGCGGCGGCGAGCCGGCGTCCCAGGAAGCCGAACCCACCGGTGATGACGACCCTCATGCGCTGACTCCTCGGTGCTGGCCCGTGAACGCCGTCCGGCACAGCGTCGTGTTCTGTCTGCCCGCATGCGCCCGACCGCAAAGACCTGCGCCCGACGGCGAAGACCTCCGTCGGTCAGCCGCACCTGTGAGGGATGCGCAGGCACCGCCTGTCGGTGCGCCTCGCTCGTGCCCCGCTCACCGCAGTCACTCCACCGGCAGTTCGCCGGGCAGGCCCAGCGCGGCGGACACATGGCGCCAGATGGATGCGAGCGCGGTGTCCAGAGTGACCGACGGGTCGCGCAGCATGAGGCGGATCCCGTAGCCGTCGCTCAGGGACAGCACGAGCGTGCACAGATCGTCCACGTCGGTCGGTTCGAACTCACCGGACGCGATGCCGCGCCGCACCGCGTCGGCCACCCAGGTGTGCAGCTGCGCGTACAGGTCGACGGCATAGGCCCGGGTCGCCTCGTCGCGCAGCGCCCGGACCCACAGTTCCTGCCACAGCCGCCAGTCCTGATGCAGTTCGGGGTCGGTCGGCAGCAGGTTGCGCACGATGCGGGCCAGGACGACCGCCGCGGGCGCCGTCTCCGCGTCGCGTTCCACGTCGACGGCGGTGTTGGCGAAGGAGTGGGTCATCGCCTCGGTGAACAGCTTCTCGCGGGTGTCGAAGTGGTAGTGCAGCAGAGCCGTCGACACGCCGGCCCTTTCGGCGACCATGCGCATCCGGATCTTCTCGAAGCCGATCTCTGCGATGACCTCGCACGCCGCGGTCAGGATGCGCTCGCGTGTGTCTGCGGTGCGCACCTTGGTCGACACCCTGCGGCTCCTCTCGTCCGGTGGCCGTATGCCATGACCATCTTCCCTCACCTTTCCCCTCACCGGGGCGTCGCCGGCGCCGCCGTCTCACGCCGCGGCTGCCCGTCGTACACGTGGAAGCCGCGCCCCGACTTCCGCCCCAGCAGTCCGGCCTCCACCATGCGGGACAGCAGCGGAGGCGGTGAGTACTGCGGTTCGCGGAACTCCGCGTACAGCGACTCCGCGATGGCCCGTGTGGTGTCCAGACCGATCAGGTCCGCCAGGGCCAGCGGTCCGAGCGGATGCGCACACCCCAGCACCATGCCGCGGTCGACGTCCTCGACGCTCGCGCCGCCCGATTCCACCATGCGGATGGCGGCCAGGAGATAGGGCACGAGCAGCGCGTTGACGATGAAGCCCGCCTTGTCCCGGGTGCGGACGGTCTCCTTGCCGAGCCTGCCCGTCACGAAGGTCTCGGCCCGGGTCAGGGTGTCGGGCGAGGTGAGCAGCGAGGGGACGAGTTCGACCAGCGGCAGTACCGGTACGGGGTTGAAGAAGTGCACTCCGACGACGCGTTCGGGGCGGGTCGTCGCGGAGGCCAGCCGGACGACCGGGAGCGAGGAGGTGTTCGTGGCGAGGAGGGCACGGTCGCCGGTGACCACGGAGTCGAGGCGGGTGAAGACGTCGGTCTTGAGGCGCTCGTCCTCCGCAACGGCTTCGATGACCAGGTCGCGGTCGTGCAGGGCCTCGATCTGGTCGACCACCGTGATGAGGGCGGCGGTGGCCCCCCGCCGCTCGTCGGTGAGCCTGCCGTGCGCGGTGGCCCGGTCGAGGGACCGGGCGATGCGCAGGCGGCCCGAGCGGGCCGCCTCCGCGTCGCGTTCCACCACGGTCACCGGCAGGCCGGCCCGCGCACAGACCTCGGCGATGCCCGCACCCATCAGGCCGCAGCCGACGACTCCGACGCGTTCGATGTCGGTCATCCGAGCTTCCCCTTCGGTCCGTGTCGGCCGTGGCCGTCAGACGGTGGGCAGGTCGAGGACGCCCGAGCCGCGCTTGATCAGCTCGTTGGCGATGATCAGCCGCTGGATCTCGGAGGTGCCCTCCCAGATCCGGTCGACGCGCAGCTCGCGGTAGAGCCGTTCGACCGCGTACGTGCGGTCGTAGCCCCGGCCGCCGTGGATCTGCAGACAGCGGTCGATCACCCGGCCCGAGGCCTCGCTGGCCGCGAGCTTGGCGATGGCGGCCTTGGCGTGCAGTGTCTTGCGGTCCTCGGCCGAGGCCCGGTCGACCTCCCAGGCGACCTGGTGGGTGTAGGCACGGTTGACGGCGATGTCCACGGCGCAGTCCGCGAGCATGCCCTGGATCAGCTGGTACGAGGCGATCGGCGCCCCGGACTGCTCCCGCTCCACCGCCCAGTCACGGGCCAGTTCCAGGGCCCGTTCGGCGGCGCCGGTGGTGCGCGCGGCGATCATCAGGCGTTCCTCGGTGAACCACGAGCGCGTGATGTCGTACCCCTCGCCGATGCCGCCGAGCACCGCGTCCTCGCCGACCTGGACGTCGGTGAAGGTGAACTCGGGGTGTTCGTAGACGAAGGTGTGCATGAAGCGGGGCACGCGGGTCATCTCGATGCCGGGCGTGTCCTTGTCGACGAGGAACAGCGTCGGTGCCCGCTCCGGTCCCGCCGCGGCCAGCACGATCATGAAGTCGGCGTGGTCGCCGACCGTCACGAACCACTTCTCCCCGTTGAGCACCCAGCCCCGGTCGTTCCTGGCGGCGGTGGTGGCGAGGTTCTGCGGGTCGGAGCCCGCACCGGGCTCGGTGACGGCGTAGCAGTCGCGCCGCTCGCCCTTGATGACCGGGACGAGGAACCGTTCCCGCTGCTCCGGGGTGCAGAAGCGGAGGGCGTTGGCGGGCCGCCACACCATGTCCCACAGGGCGCCGGTGAGGCGTCCCAGTTCCTCCTGGACGGTGGCCTGCTCGGCGACGGTGAGTCCGGCGCCACCCCATTCGGCCGGCATGTTGACGGCCTGGAGCCCCGCGTCGAGGACGGCGTCGCGGACCTTGGCGTGCACGTCGGCGGGCAGGCCGTTGTTCTCCTCGCACTGGATCTCGTAGGCGGCGATGAAGTCGGTGAGGGCGCGGGCGTCGGCCTTGAGCTGTGCCTGGCGCGGGGTGAGACGGAAGTCCATCGGGTTCCTCGCTTTGCGGTGACGAAGGGGGGCGGTGGTGCGGAGGAGGGCGGTGCGGAGGAGGGCGGTGTCAGTGCGTGGGCAGGGCCAGGGCGCGGGTGCCACGCTTGATCAGCTCGTTGGCGATGATCAGCCGCTGGATCTCGGAGGTGCCCTCCCAGATCCGGTCGACGCGCAGCTCGCGGTACATGCGTTCGACGGGGTAGGTGCGGTCGTAGCCGCGGCCGCCGAAGATCTGCAGACAGCGGTCGGCGACCCGGCCGGCTGCCTCGCTGGCGGCGAGCTTGGCGGTGGAGGCCTTGGCGTGCAGCGTCTTGCGGTCGGTGTCCGGCTGGTCCGCCTCCCAGGCGACCTGGTGGGTGTAGGCACGGTTGACGGCGATGTCCACGGCGCAGTCCGCGAGCATGCCCTGGATCAGCTGGTACGAGGCGATCGGCGCCCCGAACTGCTTCCGCTCCACCGCCCAGTCGCGGGCCAGTCGCAGGCAGCGTTCGGCCGCGCCGACGGAGCGTGCCGCGATCATCAGGCGTTCGTCGGTGAACCATTCCTTGGTCAGCTCGTAGCCGTTGCCGACTCCGCCGAGCACGTCCTCGTCACCCACGAAGACGTCCGTGAAGGTGAACTCGGGGTGCCCGTTGACCGCGGAGTGCATGAAGCGCGGCACGCGCGTCATCTCTACGCCGGGCGCGGCCTTGTCGACGAAGAAGAGGGTGGGCAGCCGGTCCGGTCCGGCGTCCGCCTGCACCAGCAGGAAGTCGGCGATGTCCCCGCAGGTGACGAACCACTTCTCGCCGTTCAGCAGCCAGCCGCCGTCCGTGCGGGTGGCCGTGGAGGTGCCGGAGGAGGGGTCGGAGCCCGCGCCGGGCTCGGTGACGGCGAACGCGTCGAACTTCTCCCCGCGGATCACGGGCAGCAGGTACTTCTCGCGCTGCCGCTCGTCGCCGTACGCGAGGACGTTGGCCGGCCGCCAGGGGATGTCCCACAGGCAGTTGGTGACCCTGCCGAACTCCTCCTCGACGATGACCTGGTCGAGCAGGCTGAGGCCGGCCCCGCCCCATTCGGCGGGCATGTTGATGGCATAGACGCCGGCGTCCATGGCGGACCGGGTCAGTTCGGCGACGAGTTCCTGCGGCAGGGGGCCGCCGGCCTCCTCGGACTGGTCCTCGTAGCTCATCAGCAGGCGGGCGTAGACGGCGGCGCGGCGCTTGAGATCGGCCTGCTCGGGGGTGTAGCGCATGTCCATGGGGGCCTCTTCGGTCGGGGCTCGAGGGGATGGGTCAGGCGAGTACGGCACGGGAGTCGAGGGCGAGGACCCCGCGCGGGAGGACGAGCAGGGGGTTGACCTCGAGTTCGGCGATCTCCGGGTGGGCGGCGGCGAACGCCGTGATGGTCTCGACGGCGGCGGCGGCCGCGGCGACGTCGACGGGGGGCCTGCCGCGCACGCCGTCGAGCAGGGCGGCGGTGCGCAGCCCGCGCAGCAGGTGCAGGGCGCGGTCGGCGGTCACGGGGGCCAGAGTGAAGGCGACGTCGTGCAGGACCTCGGCCAGCACGCCGCCCAGGCCCACCATGGCCACGGGACCGAAGCGGGCGTCCCGGTTCACACCGACGATCAGCTCGACGCCGCCGGTCAGGTCCGCCATGGCCTCCACGGAGTAGGAGGGGGCGCCCAGGCGGGCGTGCATCTCGCGGAAGGCGGCGAGGAGTTCGCCGGGGCCGGCCAGGCCCAGTGCCACACCACCAGCGTCGGACTTGTGCAGCAGATGCAGGGCCTTGAGGACGTACGGCCCGGCGAACTCCTCGGTGATGGCGAGGAGTTGGGTCTCGTCGCGGACCTCCCGGGCGGCGGGGAACGGCAGTCCGGCCGCTGCGAGAGCACCGCGCGTCTGCAGATAGCCGGTCTCGTGCAGCGGTGCCGCGGGCGGGGGAAGGTGCGTGAGGCCGGTGTGCGGTGCCCGGGGCGCCGTGGCGGCGAGGGCTCGGGCGGCGTCCTCGGTGGCGGAGAAGACCGGGACACCGGCCGCGGCGAGGGTACGGCAGCTGGGCGACTCGGGGTACATCGACTGCACCACGAGGGGTTTGGCGGTGGCGTGGTGGCGGTCGGCGATGAGTCGCGCCGCGGCCTGTTCCCCGTCCGCGAGGACCGTGCCTCCTCCGCCGAGCCCGCCGTCGGCAGCCGCGTACCCGCCGAAGTAGCCGGTCATCAGGACGGCGTCGGTCTCCTCGGCCGCCAGCAGCGCGGCGACGGTCTCGGCGTACGAGCCCGGGTTCTGCTCGCCCATTCCGGCGAGGTCCACCGGGTTGGCGACGGCCGACTGGTCCCACAGGACCTTCCGGAGCCGGTCCCGGGTCGGCGCGCGGAGTTCGGGGACGGTCAGGCCGGCCGTCTCGACGGCGTCGGCGGCTATGACACCGTGGCCACCGCCGTCCGTGAGGACCGCGACCCGACGGCCCGCCGCACTCCGTGCGCCGTGCAACGCGGCCAGGACCACGGCGAGTTCGCGCGGGGTGGCGACCAGTTCCACCCCTGCGTCCCGGCACGCCGCGGTCACCACGTCGGCCGAGGTGGTGAGCGCCCCGGTGTGGGACTGGGCGCTGCGTGCGGAGGCGTCGCCGCGTCCGGCGGTGAGCAGGACGACGGGCTTGCCCGCCTCGGCGGCGGCTTCGGCGAAGGCGCGGCCGTCGGCGAAGTCCTCCGCGTAGACGGCGATGGCCCGGGTGCCCTCGTGCCGGGCGCAGTCGGCGAGCAGGTCGACGAGGGTGACGTCGGCCTGGTTTCCCAGCGAGACGAACCGGGAGAAGCCGAGGCCGTGCGGGCGGAAGCGGAGCTGGAGTTCCAGGGCGAGGTTGCCGCTCTGGCTGAGGAGGGCGACACCGCCGGGGGTGAACGTGTCTGAGGCCAGGAAGAGGTCCGTGGTGTTGTCTGCCAGTCCCAGGCAGTTGGGGCCGACCATCACGGCACCGGCGACGCGTACCCGTTCGGCGACGGCGAGCTGGCGGGCCCGCCCTCTGTCGCCGGTCTCGGCGAAGCCCGCGGTGATGGCGACGACGGCCCGGGCCCCGCACGCAAGAGCCTCGTCGACGGCGTCCTCGAAGCCGGCGGCGGGCACGCAGACCACCGCGAGGTCGACGGGTTCGCCGATCGCGCCCAGGCCGGGGGCGGCGGTGCGCCCCAGCACCGTGCCGCCACGCCGGTTGACCAGGTGGACGGGGCGGCGGCCGCCTGCGCGCAGGGCCTGGGCGGCGATGGCGTGGCCGTACTTGGCGGGGTCGTCGCTGGCGCCGACGACGGCGACGGAGACGGGGTCGAAGAGGGCCGACAGGTCGCGTCCCATGTCACTTCACCAGTCGCAGCGCGGAGTTGGGGCAGGCGGCCACGGCGGCCGCGGCGACGTCGGCGGCATCGGCCGGCACGTCGCTCACGAGCACCTGGGCGTACCCCCATTCGTCCAGGTCGATCAGCTCGGGCGCGGGTTCCTGGCAGAGGCCGTAGCCCTGGCAGCGGGTGGAGTCCAGCAGGAGTTTCACGGTGGGGTCCTTTCGGTGCGGCGGGTTCGGGCGGCTCGGCAGGGTGCGGGCCGGGGCGGGTCAGGGCACGGGCACCGTGAAACGGCGGCCGTCGTGGGGTGCGGGGCCGGCGCATGCGGGGCAGGTGGCGCCGCGGTGGGCGTCGATGCGGCCGGGGAAGTGGGCGAGGAGGGTGCTGACGATCCGGGCGGCGGCGTCGAGCAGACCGCAGGCGCCGCGGCCGGGAAGTTGTCGCGACCAGCGGTGCAGCTTGTCGGCCGCCGCGTCCCCCGCCTCGCCGCGGGCCACGGCCGCGAGGGTCCCGGCCAGTGCTCCGGTCCCGGAGACGCAGACCCCGCACTGCCGGGCGCTCTGCGCCGCGAGGTAGGCGGTGGCCTCGGTGGCCGCGGCAACGGGACAGTCGTCGGGGCCCAGGAAGTGCAGCGCTCCGCAGCCGAGTGCTCCGCCGGCCGCTTGCAGCAGGTCGTGGTCGAGCGGGAGATCCGTCCAGCCGGCGCCGTACAGCCCGCCGAACAGGCCGCCCAGCAGCACCGCTTCGGCCCTGCCGTGCCCGCACAGGTCGGCCAGGATCTTCAGATGCGTACCGGCGGGCACCTCGGCCAGCGCGGCTGCGCCGCCCGCCCCGGCGAGGGTCACCAGATGGGCGCCGGCCACGGCCCCCGCGGCGTCGGGGCACGCGTGCATGACCGCGATCCGGGCCAGCGTCTCGACGTTGGCGACCAGCGTGGGCGCGCCGCCGACGCCCGCCTCGAAGGGGCGCGGGGGCTTGGCCGTGGGCAGGGCCGGACCGCCCTCGATGCGCCGTACGACCGCTGTCTCCTCCCCCGCCACGTATGTGTGGTCCGTGCGTACGACGTCGACACGCAGGCCCGCGAGCCGTTCGGCGAGGGCCTGTCGGACGGCCTGCTCGGCGCGCGTGTCCGAGAGGTAGACGACGCCGTGTTCGGCGCCGGTCAGGGCCGCGGCCAGCCGCAGGCCGTCCAGGATCAGGTGCGGTCGGTGGCGCAGCAGCCACCGGTCCTTGACCGATCCGGGCTCGCCCTCCTCCCCGTTGGCGACGACGACGGGGCGTCCAGGTGCGTCGCGGACGGCGCTCAGCTTCACGGCCGTGGGGAAGCCGGCGCCGCCGCGGCCCCGGAGTCCGACTGCGGCGATCCGGTCGAGCAGCCGGTCCCGCGCGGTCAGCGGCGCGTACCCGCCCACCGCGAGGTATCCGGCGAGATCCTCGGCGTCGCGGTACGGCTCGGCACCGAACACCGGCGAGACGAGCAGGCCGGGCTGTCCTTCGGGAAGGAGGGAGCGGACGCCGGTCATACGGTGCTCCTGGGCTCGAAGTGGCCGGAGGGGGTGGCGCCGCCGCGGGCTCGCAGCAGCGCCAACGCCCTTTCCAGGTCCCGCCGCTGCGTGGCCGTTCGCGCGTAGGCGGTGCCGGGCAGGCCGATCAGCATGCGGTGGTGGTCGAGGACGACTTCACCGGCCACCAGCGCCGGCCGGGCGTCTGCGGTGGCGGAGTCCGCCGCGGCCTCGACGACCAGGCCGGTGACCTCGTCGAGGTAGCGCAGCCAGCCGGTGTGGGTGCCGCGCAGCACCAGCCGCTCGACGCGGTGGCGCTCGGCGGCGGCCAGGGCGGCCGGCGGGCGGCCGGCCGCTTTGGCCCGCAGGGCGGCCACTGCGGCGGGCAGTTCCCGTTCGGGCTCCGGCGTGAGGCCGAGCCATACCAGACTTCGGCGAGCGCTCATGCGTGCCTCCTGGGTGGCAGCGGGTCCGGACGGGCCGGAACGGGGCGGCGCGGCGATGACGGGGAGGGGGTGCTCCGGGGCCCGGAGGGCCGGGCCGGGAGACGGGTGCGGGGTGGCCGGCCCCGGGGCGGGGCGCGGCGTGGACGCTGCGGGTCGGTGCGGCGTCGGTGTCCGGCCGGAGCCGGTACGCCGCTCGGGCCGGGGTGTCCGGTTCTGGACGCTGGTTCGGGCGCTCTTCCAGGTCCGCGTGCGTACGGAATGAACGGTGAGGACCCCTCCGGGGGCCCGGGCCATCCCGCTCGCTCCGAGACTAACTAACTAATTAGTCAGGCCACAAGTCTTGACTTGCCGGCACCTTGGCCGCAATCTGACTAACCAATTAGTCAGCTGGATCCCGGCAGGTCGGAAGGCTCCCACCTGCTGGAATCCCCCCGCACAGCCTCACCGCCCATCGCCGCCGCCGCGGCGCGGAGGAGGACTCCATGCACCCCTCGACCACCACCCGGGCAGCCGCCGTCTCCCCTGCCCCGCCGGTGCCGCCCCCCGAACATGCCGGGGAAGCCCTACCGGCCCTCTACTACACAGATCCGGCCATCGCCGAGGCCGAGACCGCACGCATCTTCGCCAAGTCCTGGCAGCTCGTCTGCCACGAATCCGACCTTCCCGGGCCCGGCGCGCGCCTGACCGCCACCGCCGCCGGCCGGGAGGTGCTGGTGGTCCGTACCGAGGACGGCGGACTCGCCGCACACCTCAACGTCTGCCGGCATCGCGGCACCCGCTTGGTCACGGAAGCCGAGCCGTCCGGCAAGGCGATCCGCTGTCCGTACCACGGCTGGACCTACAAGCTGGACGGACGCCTCGTCGGCGCCCCGGAAGCACGCCGCATCCCCTGCCTGGACAAGCCCCGCCTGGGACTGCACCCGGTCAACGTCGAGTCCTTCCTCGGCTTCGTCTTCGTCAACCTCGACATGGAGGCGACCCCGCTCGGCGAGAGCTGCGCCGGGCTCGCCGAGGCCGTCGGCCGCTACGCGGGGCCCGGCCTCGTACCGGTGGGCAGGCACCGCATCCACGACCTGGCGGGCGGCGAGGAGCAGAACGCCAACTGGAAGGTGATCGTCGACAACTACCTCGAGGGCTATCACGTCCCCGTGGCCCACCCCGCGCTCATGCGCCTGCTGGACTACCAGGCGTACACCGTGGACGTCCAGGAGAACTACGTCCTGTTCGAGTCACCGCTGCGCGACAAGCCCTCCTCGAACTGGACGGAGCGGCTCTACCAGCGGCTGGCGACCCCGATGCCGGGGCTGACCGAGGCCGACCGGCGCGTGTGGCGCTACGCCGTGATCTATCCGAACACGCTCATCGACTTCTACCCTGACCACGTGCTCGCGTGGACCGCCCTGCCCACCGCCCAGGACCGGGCGGCGATCCCCGGCGCCTTCTACACGAAGCACGGGGAGAGCGTCCGCACCCGGCTGGCCCGCCGGCTGAACATCCACATCGGCTGGGTCACCAACGACGAGGACGCCGAGCTGGTGGAGCGCGTACAGGCCGGCCTGAGCACGCCCGGTTTCGAGCCGGGTCCCCTCTCGCAGCGCGAGGCCGCCGTCGGCTGGTTCGCCCGCCGGGTCCGGGACGACCTGGAGGGGGCGCCGCAGTGACGTCCACCCGCACGCCGTACACCGTATGCCTGCGGACGGGCTTACCCCTCCCTCGCTGACACACGCTCGCACCTCCCCAGACCGGTCATTCCCACGGAGTCAGGGCCTCCGTGAGCCGCACCGCCGGTCCAGCCCTGGAGTTGTGCCGTTCCTCGACGGAGAGGACGTTCCGTGTCCCCCGAGGTACTCCCACCGACCCGACGCGCCGTGCTGCGGGCAGGCGCCTGCGGTCTGTTCGGCGCCGCGGTCGGCGGCTGCGGGTTCATGCCCGCCAAAACGCCCGACGCGCAAGCGCTCGCGCCCGTGAAAGCGCGTGCCGACGGCGATCTCGTCTACTTCAACTGGGCCGACTACGTCGACCCGTCCGTGTTCAAGGGCTTCGAGAAGGAGTACGGCGTCAAGGTCGTCCAGTCGAACTTCGACTCGATGGAGGGCATGGTCGCCAAGCTCAACGCGGGCAACCGCTACGACGTCGTCTTCCCTTCCGCCAAGTGGGCCCAGCGCCTGGTCCGCGCCGGCCGGCTGCGTCGTATCGACCACGCGCAGCTCCCCAACGCCCATGCCATATTCGGCACCTACGACTACTTCGCCGACCCCTGGTACGACCCCGGCTCCGCGCACACCGTCCCCTTCACCGCGTACAAGACCGGCATCGGCTGGCGGCGCGACAGGATCGGCGAGCTGACCGGGTCCTGGCGGGACCTGTGGAGCGACAGGGTCAGGGGGAAGGTCTTCCTGCTGGACGACCGCGACGAGGTCCTCGGCATGGGCGCCCTCGCCCTCGGCCTGGACGTCAGCACCGGCGACCGCCACGACCTCGACCGCATCACCTCGCTCCTGGGCACCCTGCGGCCCCGGCTGCGCGGCTTCTCCAGCGACAGCTACAACAACCTCCTCAACGGCAACGCGCTCATGACCCAGGCCTGGAGCGGTGACATGGCCGCCATGCTCAACCAGGCCAAGGACCCCTCCGTGTTCGGCTTCGAGGCCCCCAGGGAGGGCACGCCGATCAACTCCGACTGCTACGCCATCCCCTGGAACGCCCCCCACCCCGGCACCGCGATGCTGTTCATCGACTACATGCTGCGGCCGGAGAACGTGAAGAAGAACATCGAGTACATCGGCTACCCGATGCCGGTGGCCGGCACCGAGAAGACCTACGCCGAGCTGGTCAAACCCTTCCCCGAGTGCCTCGTCACCCAGGACGACCTGAAGGTGGACCTGTTCTTCCGCAACGGCAGCCGCGCGGCGGAGGACGCCCGCGACACCGCCTGGACCCATGTGAAGGCGGGCTGACATGGCACTGCTCCGCCCCTCCTCGCGCACCCGCCGGCGCGGCGCCGACGGCACCCGCATCTGGACCTGGTTCATGCTGCCCGGCACCCTGTGGATGACCGGGTTCCTGATCGCCTCACTGTTCCTGGTGGCGGTCCTCGCGGTCGGCACCACCGACGACCTCGGCAACCCCCGCTTCGGCTTCGACCTGTCCGGCGTCCGCGCCCTCGCCGACCCCGCCTACACCGAGGTCCTGGCCCGCTCGCTCGGCTACGCCGTGCTGACCTGCGTGATCTGTCTGGTGATCGCCTACCCGGTGGCGTACACCATCGCCCTGCACGGCGGACGGTACAAACACGCGCTCATCGCGGCGATCGTGGTCCCGTTCTTCGCCAACTACCTGGTGCGCATGTACGGCTGGTCGGTGGTCCTCTCCGACGACGGGCCGGTGCTGCGCGCCCTGCGCGCGGCGGGACTCGCCGACTCCAGCACGAAGATCCTCAATACCGGTGTCGGCGTGGTCGCGGGACTCGTCTACGGCTTCGTCGTCTTCATGATCATCCCGTTGTACGCGGCCCTGGAGCGTCTGGACGTCTCCCTCATCGAGGCCGGCCGCGACCTGTACGGCGGCCCGGTCCGCACCTTCTTCTTCGTCACCCTGCCCGCCACCCGGCAGGGCGCGGCGGCCGGGCTGGTCCTGGTCTTCCTGCCCGCCATGGGCGACTTCGTCAGCGCACAGCTCATGGGAGGACCGGACCAGATCATGATCGGCAACCTCATCCAGGACAAGTTCTTCCAGGGCCAGAACTGGCCGCTGGGCTCGGCGCTGACCATGCTGCTGATGCTCGTTCTGCTGATCGGGATGTTCGGTTATCTCCGGCGCACCCGCAAGGACGAGGCGGAGGCCCGCCGATGACCCTGCTCAAGCTCCCCTCCGCCGCCGCCCCGGCCCGCTCCGCCGTCAGGAGCCGCACACGCCGCGGACGCGCCGACCGCAAGCCCCGCGTCCTCGTCGCGGTCACCGCGCTCTTCTTCGCCCTGCTGTACCTGCCCATCGCGGTCGTGGCGCTGTTCTCGTTCAACTCCAAGAAGTCGCTGACCGTCTTCGGCGGGTTCAGCCTGCGCTGGTACCGCGCCTTCGTCCACGACGACGTGCTGGTCTCCTCCCTGGGGACCAGTCTGCGCATCTCCCTGGTGGCGATGGCCGGTTCGGTCGTCCTCGGTGTGGCGCTCGCCCTCGGGCTGGTCCGCTGCCGCACCCGGCTCGGCTCACTGGCCGGCCTGATCATGCTGGTGCCGCTGGTCACGCCGGAGATCGTCACCGGTGTCGCGTCGATGCTGCTGTTCAAGGGGCTGGGGGTGGACCTGTCCACCGGCACGGTGATGCTCGCCGAGATCACTTTCTCCATCTCCTACGTCACCGTCATCCTCCGCTCCCGGGTCGCCGCGCTGAACCCGGAGGTGGAGGAGGCCGCGATGGACCTGGGCGCCACCCGGTGGCAGGCGGTCCGCCTGGTGACCCTGCCGGCCCTGCTGCCCGCCGTCCTGGCCTCCGCGGTGCTGATCTTCGCGCTGGTCTTCGACGACTTCGTCCTCGCCTACTTCACCACCGGTGTCGACCCGCAGCCGCTGTCGGTGCGGATCTACTCCGCGATCCGCTTCGGAGTGCAGCCCACCATCAACGCCGTCGGCACGCTGATGCTCGCGGGATCCGTCCTCCTGATCGCGCTCGCCCTGTTCATCCCGCGCCTCTTCGGCCGCCGCGGCGGCCTCGACATCCTCTCCGGAGAGTGACCCCATGGACGCGACCCCGGCCGTCCGGCTCGACGGCGTCTCCAAGCAGTTCGCGGACTCCTACGCCGTCCACCACCTCGACCTCGACATCGAGGCCGGCCACTTCTTCTCCCTGCTGGGCCCCTCCGGCTGCGGCAAGACCACCACGTTGCGCATGATCGGTGGGTTCAGCGACCCCACCGAGGGCGCAGTGCTGCTCGCCGGTGAGGACGTGACCGCGCTGCCCCCCGACCGGCGCAACGTCAACACCGTCTTCCAGAGCTACGCCCTGTTCGACCACTTGAGCGTCACCGACAACGTCGCCTTCGGTCTCAAGCGCAAGGGCGTGGCCAAGGCGGAGATCCGCCAGCGCGTCGGCGAGATGCTGGACCTGGTCCAGCTCGCCGGCCTCGCCGACCGCAAACCCGCCACCCTCTCCGGTGGTCAGCGCCAGCGCGTCGCGCTCGCCCGCGCGCTGGTCAACCGTCCGGCCGTGCTGCTCCTGGACGAACCGCTGGCCGCCCTCGACCTGAAACTGCGCCGGCAGATGCAGGTGGAGCTGAAGCAGATCCAGCGCGAGGTGGGCATCACCTTCGTCTTCGTCACCCACGACCAGGACGAGGCCCTGACCATGTCGGACCGGATCGCGGTGATGAGCGAGGGCCGCATCGAGCAGTGCGGCACTCCCGAGGACGTCTACGAGCACCCCGCCAGCCGGTTCGTCGCCTCGTTCATGGGCACGTCCAACCTCATGGCCGGCACCTACCGGGGCGGCGAGGTCGCCCTGGACGGCGGCCCCGCAGTGCCGGTGGGCACGCGCACCGGCATCGCGGAGGGCACCTCGGTCAGCGTCTCGGTACGCCCCGAGAAGATCTGGCTGTCCGACTTCGAACCGGGCATGTCGGTGCTGTCCGGTGTGATCCGCGAGACGGTCTACAGCGGCCCGACCACGACCTATCTCATCGAACTCGCTCCGGGCGTCACGCTGTCCGTGCTGGAGCAGAACACCGCTCGTGCACGCATGGAGGACCGCTGGAGCGGCGGCGAGACCGTGGAGTTCGGCTGGCGGCCCGAGCACTGCCTGGTCCTGGCCTGAGCCCACCGCACAGAGAGCGAATCCCATGCATCACGACGTGATCGTGCTCGGGGCCGGACTCGCCGGACTCGCCGCCGCCCGGGACCTGGCCGCCGCCGGCACCGACGTGCTCGTCCTGGAGGCCCGGGACCGCGTCGGCGGCCGGGTCGAGCAGACCCGTACCCCCGACGGCCGTACCGTCCAGCTGGGCGGCGAAGTGGTCGGCCATGCCCACACCGCCTACCTCCGGCTCGCCGAGGAACTGGGCCTGGAGCTGGTTCCCAGCTATGTCGCCGAGCCCGGCCGGATGACCCGTTGCACACCCGAGGGGCTCTCGGCCGGCGACCCACCGCACTGGTTCGGGCCGCAGGACATGGCCCAGCACGAGCAGCTCGGCCGGGAGTTCGGCGAACTCGGGGCCACCGTCGATCCCGACGACCCCTGGTCGCATCCGGAGGCGGCCGCCCTGGACCGGCTGTCCGTGGCCGACTGGCTGCGCTCCCGCCATGCCACCCCCGCCGTGGTACGGCTGTGGGACATCGGTCAACTGGCGCTGGCGGGCGGATCGTACGAACGCATCTCGCTGCTGGCCGCGCTCCGCAAGGGCGCTGCGGTGCCCGGTGCGGGCGACTACGACTACGCCGCCTGGGAGGGCCTGCGGCCGGCGGCGGGGTCGGCCACGCTCGCCGAGGTCATGGGCCGTGAGCTGAGTCCGCGCATACGCCTCGGCTCGCCCGTGACCGCGCTGGACGTACGCCCGGGCTGCTGCACCGTACGCCTGGTGACCGGTGAGGTCCTCACCGCGGCCGCCGTGGTGAGCGCCCTGCCGGTGGGACCGCTGCGGTCGGTCGCCGTCACCGGGGTGAGCGACGCCCGCCTGGCCTCGCTGCACCGCCAACGGCAGGCGACGGCCGCGAAGTTCGCCGTCGTGTACGACCGCCCCTTCTGGCGCTCCGACGACCTCAGCGGCCTGTCCGAGGCCGAAGGTGTCCTGGGCAGCACCTGGCCGCAGAACGAGGGTGTCCTGTCGGCGCTGGTGCCGCCCGAGCGCTACGGCGTCCTGCTGGGCATGCCGCCTCAGCTGCGCACCGCCGAGCTGCTCGCCGAGGTGGCCGCCATGTTCGGCGACGAGGCACTGCGGCCGTCCGCCTGCCATCTGCGGCTGTGGGGCACCGACCCGTGGACCCAGGGCTACGTCACCCAGTGGCCCCCGGGCGAGGTGATGGCGGTCGGCCCGCTGCACGGCACCCATGAACCGCCGTTCTACGTCTGCGGCTCCGACCAGTGGGTCGCCGGGTACATGGAAGGCGCGGTCCGCACCGGACGTGCCGCCGCCGAGGAGGCACTGCGCCGTGGCTGACACCGACCGTCTGACAACGCTGCTGAACCACATAGGCGGCCAGGACGTCCCGGCCGCTTCCGGAGCCGCCCTGCGGCTGGTCGACCCCGCGACCGGACTCCTGCACGGGCTGGCTCCGCTCTCCGGCGGCGAGGACGTGGACTCGGCCTGCCGGGCGGCTCGCCAGGCCTTCGACGGCTGGTCGGCCACGACGCCCGCGCAGCGGCAGACGGCACTGCTGCGCATCGCGGACTCCCTGGAGCGGCAGGCCGACGCGGTGGCGAGCGCGGAGGTGACCGACACGGGCAAGCCGCGCGCCGCGTTCCTCGGGGACGAACTTCCCGCGATCGTGGACGTGTTGCGGTACTTCGCCGGAGCCGCCCGGAATCTGCCGGGCGCCGCGGCGGCCGAGTACACGCCGGGCCGCACCTCCGTGCTGCGCCGCGAGCCGGTCGGCGTGTGCGCCCAGATCACGCCGTGGAACTATCCGCTGATGATGGCGGTGTGGAAGGTCGCCCCGGCTCTCGCCGCCGGGAACACGGTCGTGCTCAAGCCGTCCGACACCACGCCGTCCTCGGCCGTGCTCCTCGCCCGGCTGGCCGCCGAGCACCTGCCGGCCGGCGTGCTCAACGTGGTGTGCGGCGATCGTGACACCGGGCGCTCGCTGGTCTCCCATCCGCACGTCCGGCTGGTGGCCGTCACGGGCAGCGTGCGTGCCGGGCGGGAGATCGCCACCGCGGCGGCGGCCGACCTCAAACGCCTCCATCTCGAACTCGGCGGCAACGCGCCGGTGCTGGTCCACAGGGACGCCGATCTCGGGGACGCGGTCGAGCAGTTGTCGTCGCTGGCCTTCTACAACGCGGGGCAGGACTGCACGGCGCCCGCCAGGATCCTCGTCGACGACCGGATCCACGACACCTTCCTGACCGCCTTCGCCGAACGGGCCGCAGGCCGGCGGCCCGGAGCCCCCGACGACGAGTACGCCGACTTCGGCCCCCTGGCCAACCAGGCTCAACTGGCCTCCGTCGGCGATCTGCTGTCCCGTCTGCCACGCCATGCCGAGGTGGTCACGGGCGGCACACCGGTGAGCCGCCCCGGCTATTTCCACTCAGCGACGGTGATCGCCGGGGTCCGCCAGGAGGACGAGATCGTGCAGAGCGAGGTGTTCGGGCCGGTCGTCACCGTCCAGCCGTTCACCGACGAGTCCGAGGCCTTCCGCATGGCGAACGGGGTCCCGCAGGGGCTCGCGGCCAGCGTCTGGACCCGCGGCCACGACCGCGCCATGCGCGCGAGCCGGGCGCTGCACACCGGCATCGTCTGGGTCAACACGCACGGCACGACGGTGTCGGAGATGCCGCACGGTGGCGTACGCCACTCGGGTCACGGCAGCGACCTCTCGCTCACCGGTCTACTGGAGTACACGCAGGTCAAGCACGTCATGCTGTGACGGCGGCCCGGCCGGTCTCGAGGATCTCCTTGAGGGCGGCCAGTTCGGTGTCGACCAGGTCGGTCTGCTCCTTGAAGGCGGACTCGGTGAGCGACGGCGGCCGATGGAAGGTGATCATGAACTCGGCGCCGTCCCCGTTGGGGACCACGCGGGCCGGCACGCGCCAGGAGGCGGTGTCGTCGACGAAGTCGTGATCGAGGATGCCGAACTCGGCGTTGGCACGCACGCGCAGCCTGGCCGGACCCAGCGGGGTGGACATGCGCCACCAGTCGGGGTCGTCGGTGGGCTCGATGGACCGGACGTTGACCACGGCCCACCGGGGCCAGTTCGCGGGGGCGGCGAGGAAGGCGAAGACCTCCTCCCGCGGACGGTCGATGCCTATGGTCTTGGTGATGGAGGTGCTGATGCTCATGGTGCGCTTCTTTCAGGGTTCGTCGGGCGGTGTCGCGGGGTGGTTCTCGCCCACCAGGCGCCGGATCCATTCCTCCAGCTGCCGGCGCTGACCGGCGTCGAGCGAGCCGAAGTAGTGGGCGTCGTTCCGGTCGGCCAGTTCGGCCAGTTCCGGCACCAGGGCCTGCCCCTGGTCGGTCAGGACGAGCCGGACCGTGCGCCGGGAGGCGGGGTCGGGTTCGCGGCGGACGAGGCCCTTGGCCGTCAGGCGGTCGACCAGGCGGGAGACCGCTCCTGGATCGATGTCCATGTGCGCGGCCACGGCCTTGGTGGTGTCGTGGCCGTGGAACACGCTGACCATCACCCCCCACTGGGAGACGGTGACGCCGTGCCGGCCGAGTTCGGCCTCGAATCGGCTGTGGACCTCGTCGGACAGCCGGCGCAGCCAGTAGCCGAGGTGATCGTGGAGTCCGCTCGTCCTGCTCATGCGTCCACTATTATTGTCACGACAACACTTGTCAAGACAATGATGATGGCCGGGACCGGGGAGCCCAGGCGTACGGAGCGGCGCCGTCCGCGCCGCTCCAGCCTGACGATGACGGCGTGGGCGGTGGCGATTCCGGTCGCGACGGCCGCAAGGGCCTCGGCGGGACGGGCGGTCGGCGCTCCCCCCTTCGCCACCCCGAACGCGAGCAGCAGGACGTTCCCCGTCTGCAGCGCGGCGAAGGCGTGCCCCAGGCCGAGGAAGGACACGGCGTCTACGGCACCGGCGGCCATGGTCATCGGGAACAGGACGACCCTGATGGGACCTGCCGGCGCGCCGGATCACACCCCACGGCACGCGTGACGGGGGTGCCGGTGACGGACCGGCCCCGGATCGGGGGTTTCCCTCGGAAGGGCTTGTGTGCGCATGACCTCTCCCCGCGGGTTCGCCCGTGGCCGAAGCACCTGGGTTCGCATCCTGCGGCGACCGGCCTCGATCCGCACCCGAAGGCCGGACGGAGCGCGGCCCTCCGGGCTACCGGACGGCCGCGGCGGGCGGGCGTTCCCGCAGTGCGCCGTATGCGACGAAGTACGCGGGCACCCGGCGCATCCACCGCGACTCGGCGACCAGGCGTGCGACGCGCCGGGCCCTGTCCGCGCCGCCCAGGGGTGCCCGGCCCTGGAGGACGGGAGCGATGAAGCGGGCGTGGGCCACCCGCTGGAGGGCCTGTGTGGCGATGGCGGCGGGACGCCGCCGGCGCTGCACACGGCGCACGTCGCGCGGGCCCACGGTCCCCTGGCGCAGCGGCTCGGCGAGACAGCGGGCGGCGGCCACGGCGTCCTGCACGGCGAGGTTGATGCCGATACCGAAGACGGGCGACATCGCGTGCGCGGCGTCGCCGATGCACAGCAGGCCGGGCCGGTGCCAGCGGCGCAACCGGTCCAGGCGTACGTCGAGCAGTTTGATCTCGTCCCACGAGCGCACGGCGTGCACCCGGTCGGCCATCCACGGAGCGGCGGCCGCGAACTCGGCCAGGAAAGGGCCGAGACCGGCAGCGCGGCGCCGATCGTTCGTGCCCTTGGGGATGAGCCCGGCGCACTGCCAGTAGTCGCCCCGGTCGATCATCGCGGTCAGGAAGCGGTCACCGGCGGCCCCCACGAGTCCTTGCGGATCGCCTTCCTTGCGCGGCAGCCGGAACCACCAGGCGTCCATGGGGCAGGTGAAGCTGTGCAGCCCCAGTTCGGGCCGGGCCCGGGCCAGTGACCCACGGCCGTCGCAGGCGACGGTGAGGACGGCGCGCAACACGCCGGTGCGGCCCTCGGAGGTGCGGTAGCGCACTCCGGTCACCCGGCCGGATTCGATCAGGAAGTCGGTCGCTTCGGTGTTCATGCGGAGACGGAAGGACGGCTCGCGCCGGGCCTCGTCCGCAAGGAGGTCCAACAGGTCCCACTGGGGCACCATGGCCACGTAGTTGTAGGGCCCGCGCAGCACCGTGAGGTCCGCGACCGTGACCGTCGACCGGCCGGCTCCGATCGGCAGCTGCACGGTGCGTACGCGGCGCTGCGGCAGCCGGGCGAACCGCTCGGCCAGACCCAGCTCGTCCAACAGCGCCAGGGTGGAGGGGTGGACGGTGTCGCCGCGGAAGTCGCGCAGGAAGTCGCCGTGCTTCTCCAGGACCGTCACCTCGACGCCGGTCCGGGCGAGCAGCAGCGCGAGCACCATGCCGGCGGGGCCGCCTCCCAGGATGCAGCACGTGGTCCGTTCCATGGCGGTACCGCCCTTCTCCGGCGCAGTAATTCATCGTCCGATGAATATTTTACTCCTCCGCCGACCGCGCGACCGGACCCGCTCCTGTCCCGGTGGGTCGGCGTCTCCGGCGTCTGGCGGGCTCGCGGTGCTCCGGGGGTCTGCGGGTGGGTCCTGGCCGGGATCTCGCGGGTCGTCCGGCGGCGTGGCTTCGCCATCGGACTCAAGTCTCCTTCGCGAGCCTGGTCAGGTGGTCCGGGTCCCGTACAGGCGGTAGCGCTCGGCGTCGGCCCACTTGACCTCCAGGCCGAGGCCGGGGCGGCCGGTGTCGGGGCGCAGGGCACCGCCGTCGGGCGACAGCGTGCCGTCGAACAGCAGGCGCTCGAGCCGCACATGGTCGTGGAAGTACTCCAGGTGCCGCAGCCGTCGCACGGCGCAGAACGCGTGGGCCGAGACCGCCGGCGCGCAGTGCGCGGACAGGTCCAGATGGTGGGCCGCCGCCAGACCGGCCGTTTCCAGGACGCCGGTGATGCCTCCGCACCGGGTGACGTCGGCCTGGAGACAGTCCACGGCCGGGCCCTGGACGAGGTTGACGAAGTCCTGGGTGGTGTACGCGTACTCCCCCGCCGCGATCTCCAGGCGCTCCGGGCCCCGCTCGCTCAGCATGCGCAGGCCCTCCAGGTCGGCGGAGCTGACCGGCTCCTCGAACCACCGCACATCCCATTCGTCGTGGAACCGGCGCGCCCAGTACAGCGCCTGTTTGCGGCCGAGGGCCCCGTTGGCGTCGGTGAAGATCTCCGGCCCGTCGCCGATGGCCTTGCGCACGGCCGTCAGGCGTTGCGGATCGCCCTCGGGGTCCCGGGAGGTCTTGAGCTTGACGCGCGGAATTCCCTGGTCCACCCAACCGGAGAGCTGCTCGGTGAGGCGGTCGAGCGGGTAGTTGGTGAACCCGCCGCTGCCGTACACCGGGACCCGGTCGTGCCAGGCGGGGAGGACATGGATCAGGGGCAGCTCCAGCAGCCGCGCCTTGAGGTCCCACAGGGCCACGTCCACCGCCGAGACCGCCATGGCGCCGACGCCGGGGCGGCCGGCGTTGCGGATCTGGCGTCCCATCAGGTGCCAGAGGGCCGGGGGCGAGCTCGCGTCCGCCCCTGGCAGCAGGGGGGCCAGCTTGGACTCGACGAAGGAGGCGACCGACACGTCCCCGTAGGTGTAACCGAGCCCGGTGCGGCCGCCTGCGTGCACCCGGACCAGGACCATGGTGGTGGAGTCCCACTCCAGGGTGCCGTCCTGCTCCTTGCCGTCCGGTCCGTCGGTGGGCACCTCGAACGCGTGCACGTCGACCGCGTCGATCCGGCTGTCGGCCAGGTTCCCGCCGGCCGCCCCACCGCTCACGAGTGCTGTCCCGGAAGGCGCTCGGCCACCTCGGTGACCTTCTGTCGCATCCCCTTGGCGGCGATGCCCGCCCGCTCCGGATCGCGCACGGCCGCTTTGTCGGCCTTCTTGCCCTGCGCGAGCGTGAGGTGCGGCGGGATCGGCGCGATCTCGCGGTCCCCCTTGCACTCCAGGACCACCGGCACGCCGGAGGCGAGCGCCTCGTCCCACGCCTTGCCGACCCTCTTCGGCTTGTCGCAGCAGATGCCCTTCAGGCCCAGCATCTCGGCGTACTTGGCGTAGGGCACGTCGGGGACGTACTGCGAACCCGGGAACGTCGGGTCGCCGGCCATGGCGCGCTGCTCCCAGGTGACCTGGTTGAGGTCCCGGTCGTTGGACACGCAGAAGATGAACGGCGCCGGACCGGACAGACGGTCCAGGTACCGCTTGACCGTGATCATCCCGGCCATGCCGTTCCTCTGGAACGCCCCGCCACCGACGAACGCGATCTCCGGCCGGTCCGGGTGGGCGAACCGTGCCGCGATCGCGTACGGAGCCCCCGGCCCCCTCGTCGCCGGCGTCCCGGAGAGTCCGGGACAGCCGCAGACCCGCGCGATCCCCCACTCCCGCGAACGTTCCAGTACGCAGTCGGCCACCAGTGTCATGACGTGCTCTCCCTCGGATGCGCACCTCTGCCGTCGCAACTGGGTGACCCGTGGGCCTCCCGCCCAAACGGGTCCCGGTCTCCTCCGTCCGTCCGGCCGAACACCCGCCTGCCCGGGGCGCCGGGTCGGCCCGGGACGACCGCCGGGGCAGGGCGCGGTGACGGCCGTCGCTGCGCGGGAAACCGGGAGCCGCACGACGCGAAAGGCAGGGAGCCGCACGACTCCGAAGGCCGGAAGGCGTTCGACGGGAGACGCCGGACGGCCTCCGCCGGGTGCCCGCGGATGTCAGGGACCGCGGGCCGACCTCCACCGGCGGCCTCGGAGGGGTGCCGGCGCGGGCTCGCGCCGGTCGAGCCGGGGGCGCCGTACGCGTCGGGTCGCCCCGCTCCGAGGCGCTGTCCCGTCCTTGCGGCCTCTCGCGCCGTCGACGGGCTCCAGGTCCGCGAGCGCGTGCCGCAGTTGCCCCAGGCATCGGGCCAGCAGTCGCGAGACATGCATCTGCGCGAGACCCACGGCTTCGGCGATCTGCAGCATGCGAGCCTCTACTCGGACCTGCTTCCTGTCACAGCGGGTGGGTATCCCCATTCCATTGCGCTATGCAATGCTCACCCCCGTGCGGACGCGGAGTTCCGCACGTCCCGGTGACGGGGCCCGTGTCGGTGCATGGCGGGCTGAGCGGGGGCGGCGGCGCTGCGCCGACGCGGCGGCCGGCGATTCGACCGGCCGGAATCCGCCCCGGCTGATTGACCGGCCCGGCGGATGGTTACCCAGCAGGTCCGACCGTTGCACGGTCGTCATGCCGATCGCTGCAAGGTCGTCCTGCCGACCGTTGGAGGGTCGTCCTGCCGACGCACCCTCCGGATGTCCCGTCCCTCCCGCAGGCGTCCGTCGTCCGCCTCCGCCTCCGCGCGGCGGCGAACCCACCGTCCGCCGTCGGGCGGTCGCGGATCAGGAGATCCACCATGGTGCCCATGAACGTCGCCCGTATCGCCTGGGGAACCGTCCTCGCGGTGTCTCGCGGCCTGGTCCTGCGCCACCACACCTGCGCGGTGGTCCCGTTGAAGCGGGTCGCCGAGGTCCCGGACATCCCGCGGACCCGGTGCGGTTCCCCTGCCCGGCCGGTCGTTTCACGGCACGGTGTGCGGGATACCCCGTGGGGCGCCCGGCCCGCCGGGATCCAGGCACGACCGTTCCGCGGCTCCGCGTCCCGTGATCACACCTCAGCGAGGTCCGTCCATGTCCCATGACCGCTCCCGTGCCGGGTCGGCGACCCGGGCGCGGTGGGCGCCGCAGCTCCCGTCGCCGGCGGATGCGGCGCAGCGCATCGACCGCGGACCCCCCGCGTTCCGGGGCACGGCGCTCGTCACGGGCGCCTTGTCCGGGTTCGGCGCGGCCGTCGCGCGTCGGCTGTCCATCGAGGGCGGCTGGCACCACAGGGGACGGCTGGAGCGGGTGGCCGATCAGACGTCCGCCACGGCGTTCGCCGCCGACCTCAGCCGGGCCGGGGCCGACCGCGCGCTGTCCGGCTTCGTCCTGGAGCAGACCGGCCCGCTCGATCTGCTGGTGGCCTGCGCCGGGGTCGGCTGGGCCGGGCAGTTCACGTCCATGCTGCGCTCCGCCATCGACGACGTCGTCGCGGTCGACCTGCTGGCGACCCGACACGTGGTACGGCGGCTCGTGCCGTCCATGGTCGCGGCCGGCTCCGGGCGCATCGTGCTGATCGGCTCCGTGGCGGGCAGCGTAGGCGTGCGGGGCGAGGTGGTCTATTCCGCGGCGAAGGCGGGTCTGGCCGTGTTCGCCGACACCCTGCGCCATGAACTGCGCGGCACCGGCGTGGGGGTCAGCCATGTGATCCCGGGTGTGGTGGACACCCGCTTCTTCGAGCGGCGCGGGGTGCCCTACCTGCGGACCCGGCCCAGGCCGGTGTCGTCCGAGCGGGTGGCGGACGCGGTGTGGAAGGCGGTCCGGGCCGGGAAGGAGGAGGTGTTCGTGCCCTCCTGGCTGCGTCTGCCCGCCCGGGTGCGCGGCGCGGCACCGGGCCTGTTCAGGCGGCTCGCCGCCGGATTCGGTTGAGGGGCCAGTGAGCGCGCTCACGATCGTTCTCGCCCTGTTCGCGGCGCTGTCCAACGCCTCGGCCTCGGTCCTGCAGCGGCGGGCAGCGGCGGACGAGTCGGACACCCGGAGCGGGGCCCGGCATGCCGTGCGCTGGCTGGCGAACGTGCTGCAGCGGCCGCACTGGCTGGCGGGGGCCGGGCTGCTCGCCCTGTCGACGGTGCTGCAGGCCTGGGCGCTCGCCGTGGGCAGCCTGTCCGTCGTCCAGCCGCTGCTCACGAGCGAGCTGCTGTTCACCCTGGTGGTCGGCAGCGTCGTCTTCCATCGGCGTCCCGACCGTCGCACCTGGGTGGCGTTCGCCTCGCTCGGCACCGGGCTGGCCCTCTTCCTGGCCGCGGCCGCGCCGTCGCCGGGCCGGACCAGTGCCTCCGCCGGCGAGTGGCTCCTCGCGGGCGGCGCGGTGCTGGCCGCGGTGGTGGCGCTGGTGCTGGCTTCCCGCCCGACGCGGGGCGGACCGCGGGCCGCACTGCTCGGTCTGGCGTCGGCGATGTCGTTCGCGCTGACGGCCGCACTGGTCAAGGAGGTCGTGGGCAGGTTCGGGCAGGGGCCCGGGGCCGTGTTCGGGCACTGGTCGCTGTACGCGACGGCCGTCGCCGGACTCGTGAGCTTCGTCCTGTTGCAGGGCGCGTTCCGGGCCGGCTCCCTGACGGCGTCGCAGCCCGCCCTCACGCTGGGCGACGCCATCACCAGCGTGGCGCTGGGCTGGGCCTTGTTCGAGGAGCACGTCGGTCTCGGTGTCCGGGTCGTCCCCGAGGTCCTCGGGATCCTGCTCATCGGGGCGGGGAGCCTCGGGCTCGCGAGCGCTCCGTCGGTCAGCGGGGCCTGGGACGCGGCCCCCGCGGAACGTGAGGCGACGCGCCGTGAGACCCGATAGGTGCGGCGGACGGGCGGCCGCCCTGTGCGGGGTCCCCCACCCCTGGGGCCGCCGGGTCGTGCCCTCCCCCGGCGTACGGGTCGTTTCTTCACGGGGCGGCCGGGAAAACCACAGTGCCATGGGTGACGAAGGTGACAAGCGGGAGCACGTGCCGGACGACGTCTGCCCGCCGTGGGTGCTGCGGGAGTACGCGGTCCTCGCCGACGGCGAACGCGGCGCCGTGGTGGATCCGGAGGGGCGGATCGTCTGGCTGTGCGCTCCCCGCTGGCACAGCGACGCGGTGTTCGCCTCCCTCATCGGGGGCAGTGGGTATTTCGGCGTCGAGCCGGAGGACCGCTGGCACGTGTGGGGCGGCTACTACGAGGACGGCACGCTGATCCGGGTCAGCCGCTGGGTGACCGCCGACGCCGTGGTCGAGTGCCGTGACGCCCTGGCGATGCCGGCCTCGGTGGACCGCCTCGTGCTGCTGCGCCGTATGCGCGTCGAGCGGGGGCAGGCACGCCTGCGGCTCAGCCTCGACCCGCGGCCCGGCTTCGGCGCGGGCCGGGTGCGCGATCCCCGTCTCGCGGCAGACGTGTGGACCGCGGACGCGGACGGGCTGCGGCTGCGGCTCGTCGGGGCGCAGGAGGCGGCGTGGCACCCCGGGTCCGGGCTGCGCGGTGAGTTCCGGCTCAGCAAGGGGGAGCGGCACGACCTCGCCCTGGAGCTGTCGACGGGAGAGAGCACGGCCCGGCTGGACCCGGATGAGCTGTGGGCGCGCACCGAGGACGCCTGGCGGCGGGCCGTGCCCGACTGCTCCGGTCTGGCCGCACCGCGCGACGCCCGCCACGCCTACGCCGTGCTGCGCGGGCTGACGAGTTCCTCCGGCGGCATGGTCGCGGCGGCCACCACCTCGTTGCCGGAACGCGCCAACACGGGCCGCAACTACGACTACCGGTACGCCTGGGTTCGTGACCAGAGCTACGCGGGCCTCGCCGTCGCCGCACACGGTCCGCACGATCTGCTCGACGCCGCCGTGGGCTTCACGGCCGAACGGGTGCTCGCCGACGGTGACGGCCTGCATCCCGCGTATGCCGTCGACGGCGGCCCGGTGCCGAAGGAACGCCGGCTTCCGTTTCCCGGGTATCCGGGGGGAAATGACCGCATCGGGAACCGGGCGGCCGCCCAGTTCCAGCTCGACGCGTTCGGGGAGGCGCTCCAGCTGTTCGCCGCCGCCGCTCGCCACGACCGGCTCACACCGGAGGCCGAGCAGGCGGTCGCGGTGACGGTCGGCGCGGTGGAGCGGAACTGGCGTCGGCCCGACGCGGGGCTGTGGGAACTGGAAGACCGGTGGTGGACCCAGTCCCGGCTGAGTGTGGTCTGCGGGCTGCGGCGGATCGCCGAGGTGGTGCGGGGGCGCACGGCGGAGCGGTGCGCCGGCCTTGCCGACGCCGTCTTCACCGAGGCGCGGCGCCGCTGTCTGCGTACCGACGGCCGCTGGCGCCGGGCCGCCGACGACGACGGGCCGGAGGCCGCCCTGCTGATGCCGCTGGCCCGGGGCTGTCCTTCCGCCGACGATCCGAGCAGCCCGGTCACCCGCCGCTACATCGAGGAAGAGCTGGCCGAGGACGGCTACCTCTATCGCTTCGTCCACCCGGGAATCCCCCTGGGCGAGGCCGAGGGGGCCTTCCTGTTCTGCGGATTCACCATGGCGCTGGCCACCGATCACCTCGGCGACCGCACCGGCGCGCTCCGCTGGTTCGAACGGACCCGGGCGGCGTGCGGGCCGTCCGGGTTGTTCGCGGAGGAGTACGACGTGCGTCAGCGCCAGCTGCGCGGCAATCTTCCCCAGGCGTTCGTCCACGCTCTCCTGCTGGAGTGCGCGGTCCGCCTGAGCGACGCGTCGCCGCAGGCGCGCTGAGACAGCCGGGGCGGGGGCCGCAGGCCCACGGCGAGCGCCGTGCCGGCCGCGCCCACGACGCCCGCTCCGAGCGCGGGCGGACGCCGGTGGCGGGCGGGGCGCTCGCGGTGCCCAGGGCGGAAGCCGGTCCCCGTGGGCGCGTCCGGCTCGTGACGCGCGCGGAGCGGTCAGCGCCCGGACGCCGTGGGACGGCCGGTGACCGGTGCAGCCGCTGCACGGCCTCCCGCTGCCCGGGTTCAGGCAGGCTGATCACCAGTTCGGCCGGTCCACCAGGTTTGCTCCGGTGTGCCCCTGCCTCCGTGCCGTGACCGTGGAGCTCCCACTCCTCGGCGTGAGCCGAAGGGATCACGGACGGTCGTCCAAGGCCCTGTCCCACCTCTTCGCTGCCGGTCACCTCTCCTGGTGCTGGCTGCGGATCCTGGCGGCCACCTCGTTCTGCTCGGTCTCCCACCAGGGACGTACCCGTTCGGCGGACGGCGCCTCGGCGTGATCCCCAGAAGGCGCCGCGGCGGGGGCGAGTTCCGCGTCGAGCCGGCGGTCGAGCGCCGCGGACCGGGCCCGCTCCGCACGCGCCCACTGGAACAGGAGCGCCAGCAGGAAGGGCAGCGCGACCAGTTCGGCGATGCTCAGCATCGCCCCGCCGCCGATCTGCTGGTCGTGCTCGACGTCCGGGGACCAGCTCGGCGCGTGATGCAGGTACCAGGCGCCTGCGATCAGCGTGCCGTGGGTCATCACCACCACGCCCGGGACCGCGTCGACGATGCCGTCCAGGAACACGAGCCCCGCCCGTACCGGGTGGGTGCACCAGGCGGGCAGCGCCTCCTCGTGGGTCAGCACCGGTACGACGAACAGACACCCGGCCACGAGCAGGTGCAGGTACATCAGCTCGTGCAGCCAGCCCACGCGCAGGGCGGTCTGGAAGTACGGCGTGAAGTACACCACCAGCTCGGTGCCGAGCACGAGGGCCGTGCTGACCAGGGGGAACGTCAGCACGCGCACCAGGCGGCCCGTGATGGCCCGGCGCACTCGCCCGGCGGCGCCCTCCGGCAGGGCCTCCACGGCGAGCCGCAGCGGATCACCGAGGGCCAGGCCGAGGGGGGCGACGAGGTCGAGGAGGATGTTCTGCACGGCGGCCGGCCAGAAGAGCACGTGGTCGTAGACGGCCAGGGCGGACATCGTGGCCACCACCAGCGCGCCCAGGCCGAGCAGCGCGAACGCGACGGCACGGACGGGCGGCCAGGCCTCGCCCCGCTCGCGCAGCCGCGCGACGCCCCAGCCGTAGAGCGTGCCCAGCGCGACGACGAGCAGCAGCGCGGGGACGTCCAGCTGCCATGTGGACAGCAGACGCCCTGTGGTCAGCTCCGGTAGCTGGCCGGCCGACAGTTCGGTCATCGCGTGACCAACCATGTGGTTCGTCCTCCTTCGACTCGACGCGGAAGAACCGGCTCGGATCCACGACGGGACGACGCTAGTCCCCCGCGCCTCGACGACGGGCATCGGGGTACTGCACGACGGCGCCGGGCCCGTGCCCGGCACGGGGCGAGGCACGGTGCCGGGCAGGGGACAGCCCCCGCCGGCGAGACGCCGTCCGGGGCTGCAGCCGTCCACGTGTGGCAGGGGAACCCGCTCGGGAGCGGCGGCGGCCGCCCCTGCGGCCGGCCGGCGGCAGGGTGTCCGGGGGCGTGCCGCGGGCCGCCGGCCGAGGGTCAGCGGTGGAGGCCGTGCAGGTGGTCGCCGTGGTGGTGGCCGGTGTCCTCGTGGTGGCGGGAGCCGGCGCGGTGCCGGCCGATGCTCTCCTGGTGGCGGTGATCGGTGTGGTACCGGCGGGCCCCCTCACGGCGTCCGCTGTCCTCGGCACGGTGACCACGGCCCCAGGAGACGGCGTCGACGATGTGGCCTCCGGCGTCGCGCAGGGTCGCCGTGTCGGCGTTGACGTCCCACACGCGCATGCGGCGGTCCTGATAGAGGTCGGTCCGGGTGTCCCGTCCGGCGCCCGTGTGCACGCGGACGGTGGCCCGGCCGGCGAGCCGGACGTGGTGGAAGGTGTAGGTGTGGCCGTCCCGGTCCGACAGCGTCCACCTGTCCAGGTCCACGGCCCGGCGGGTGTTGTTCGTGACGTCCACCCACTGCTTGTTCAGCGAGCGGCCGGCACGGTCCCCCCGGCCCTGCCAGGCGTGCCGCACGCCGCTGATGACCACCACTCCGCGGTCCGTACGGCCGGGCTGGTGACCGGCGGCCGCAGCCGGGAGCGCCGCGGCACCCATCAGGGCGGCGGCCACGGCAGCGACCGCGGTCATGCGGCGGACGGAAGAAGAAGCGGACACGAGGTCTCCTTCGCGAGGATGCGCGTCGGCGGCCGGTCGGCCGCACAGCCACACCCTGCAACCTGCGCCCCGTTCTGCCCGGGAAGCGCGCATGGCTTTACGTATTCAGCAGAAATCCATGACTCTCGCCTGTAGTGACGGTTTACGTCCTTGATGCGGCGGTTTGCTGATGTATCAGCCGCACGTGCCTGGTTGACGGGAGGGGACCGCCGGGGTCAGCGCACGGGCAGGGCCCGGGTGTGTTCGGTGCGCACGGCGGCCAGATCCCGGGCGTCAAGGCCCAGCAGACGCAGGATCGTCGGTGCGATCTGCGTGGTGCGCACCGGGCCGTCGACACGTACACCGCGCGGGGTTGCGGCTCCGGCGACGACCAGCGGGACGTCGAGGTCGTCGGCGTGGGCGCCGCCATGTTCGGCGATCTTGCTCGTGCCGCCGGTGTAGACGACACCGTACTGGGTGACGCCGACCAGGTCGGGCACGCGGGAGTCGCCGGGCCGGGCGTGGAAGTAGCGGGCGGCGCCCGCGCCCGCGTAGAGGTCCTTCAGGCCGCTCGCGGTGAAGGGCCTGCCCCTGCCGTCGATGTCGTTGCCCGTGCCGGACCGGGCGAGCAGGTAGGCCTTGGCGAAGGCGGTGGCGGACGCGGAACGGTCGGTGAGCCACAGGAGCATGGCGTCGTCGTCCACGGCGTGGGCGACAAGGTCGCCGGCGCCCGGGTGGGCGGCCTTCCAGGCGGCGTTGAGGCCGTCGAGCAGCGGGCCGTCGTCGATGCGGGTCAGCGCCTCGGGGTCGACGGGTGACTGTCCGTGCTTGGAGGACAGGATGACCGTGGTGCTGTCGGCCAGGTGCCGCTTGCCCAGTTCGGTGAGGAAGGCGTCGATCTGCCGGTCGACGAAGTCGAGGTTCTTCACCACGAGCGGCCCGGGCACGCCCTTCGCCCGGTAACCGCCCGTGAGGCCATCGGAGCTGGGCAGCTTCTGGGCGGTGGAGACGGACTGGAAGTTCATGCCGAAGACAGCGGGCGTCCCCACCTTGCGGGTACGGCCGTGGTCGTAGCCGTCGATCTCGTTGAGGACGGCCTCCACCTTGTAGCCGTCGTACTGCTGGGTCGCGGCGTTGTCCTTCGTCCAGTCCCCGGCGTCGTAGCCGAGGGCCTTGCTGTTGATCTCGGGTGTGAACAGGTCCTGGATGCCCTGTCCCGAGGGGCCGTTGAGGATGTCGTAGGCGGCGTGCTTGTCGGACCAGGCGGTGCGCAGGCCGGCGGCGCGGGCCACCTCGAAGACGGTGTTCACGCGCAAGTACGCGTGGGGGTAGACGGGTCTGCAGGTCTTCGGGTCGACCGGCAGCTTCGACGGGTCGAGGAGCCGGGCGGGGTCCCCGGTCATCTGCAGGATGCTTCCGGGCAGTCCGCTCAGTCCCTGGCCGGCGTCGAGGGAGTCCGGGTTCTTGTCCAGGTCCTCGGTGAGGTCGACCTCGGCACCGGGCCGGGCTCCGGCGCACCGGGTCGTACCGGCCGGCAGGAGGGCGGAGCTGTAGGTGTCGTCGTAGTAGACGCCTGTGGTGCCCGGATCGCCGCCCGTGACCTGGGCGATCATGCCCGGGAAGGAGTCGGAGGGGTTGGTGGTCGCCGCGTGGGTGTACTCCACTCCGCCGGTGGTGAGCCGGGCGAGCGCCGAGTGGGGGTGACGGGCGATGTACCAGGCGAGGTCGGACTGGTGCAGACCGTCGACGGAGAGCAGCAGGACATGCCGGGCAGCCTGGTGCGGGTGGGCGGGGGCGTGCGCCGCGGCGGGCGCTGCCGCGGCGGTGAGCGCGCCGGCCGCGGCCAGCGCGGCCGCGGCCGCCGTGAGGGAACGTGCGGGGTGGGCCGGACGTCGGGACATGGCTTCTCCTCGGACTGTGTGGAGCCGGTGGGAGCGTGCGGGTCGTGCACCGACATCCGAGAGGCAGAACATGTACACCGACGGACGGTCGTACCGTGTGCAGCCCAAGAAACGCATCGGTCTGTGCAAAGCCCTCCGGTCTCCGGCGGCGGCTCGGCAGCCGGCATCACGCGACGGCGGGATCCCCGGTCACCCGCCGCCGGTGGGCAGTTGCAGTGGTTACGGTCGGTCTTCTTCCTGGGGGACGGCCTCGTAGCGTCGCACGCGCCTCACGGACCCATGACCCGGGCACTCGCATCCGCTCCGGTACCGAGACCCCGGGCAGGTGCAGGCCGTTGCGCAGGACCACTCTGCCGGCCCCAGCGGGGCCGGCGTCGCCGCCGGCATCCGATTTCCGCGGCGGGACGGCACGTTCCGGGTTGCCGGCTGCAGTGCAGAAGTCGCTGTTCACCAGCCGGTGACACGCTCCCAGAACGTCTCGATCGCCGGTGCCGGCGGGTAGGTCGCGCGGGTGCCGTCGACGACGTGGTAGCCGCCGTGCTGGGCGGCGGTGGCGCAGGCGTGGTTGGGCAGGATGCGCAGGCGGGTGCCCACCGGCAGGTCGGGCAGTGCGGCGCCGTCGCGGGCCGTGAGCGTGCCGTGCTCCTGGCTCGCGGCCGTCATGACCAGCCCGGGGACGAGGTTCCCGGCGAGGTCGGCGGCCAGGCCGTAGCCCTGGTCCTGTGCCTGTGCGGCGGTCCCGCGGTCGCGCGACATGGCCATCCAGCCGCCGTCGGTGATGATCCACCCGTACTCGGGGCGGTGACCGATGACGGTCACGACCACCGACAGGGCGATGTCCTCCACCCGGCACACGCCGAGCCCGGCCATCATGAGATCGAAGAACACGTAGTTCCCCGCGCGCAGTTCGGTGACGCCGGTGAGGTCCTCGGCGGCGTGCGCGGTGGGGGTGGAGCCGACACTGACGACGTTCACGGGCAGGCCGGCCGCCCTCAGCCGTTCTGCGGCGGCGACCGCGGTGTCCCGTTCGTGCTGCGCCGCCGAGCGCTGTTCCTCGGCGGTGTACGCGAAGTAGGACTCTCCCGCATGGGTCAGGACCCCGTCCAGGCAACCCGCGCCGTGCAGGATGCGGCCGATATCGAGCAGTGCGGGGTCCTCGGGGCCGACTCCGCCGCGGTGGCCGTCGCAGTCGGTCTCGATCTGGGTGGGTAGCGGGATGCCCGCCCGGCGGGACGCCTCGGCCACGAACGACGCCTGTTCGACGCTGTCCAGCAGGAGGCGCAGGGTGACACCGCGGCGCGAGAGCGCGATGACGCGAGGGAGTTTGTGGGGGTCGATGCCGACGGCGTACGTGATGTCGGTGTAGCCGCCGTCGGCGAACGCCTCGGCCTCCGCCAGGGTGGACACGGTGACGGGGCAGGGTGTGCCGGGGTGCAGGAGGGCGGCGGCGTCGAGGCTCTTGGCCGTCTTGACGTGCGGACGCAGGGGGACGGCGAGACGGGCCGCCCTGGCCCTCAGGCGTTCGATGTTGCGCCGCATCGGGTGGACGTCGACGACGGCGAACGGGGTGTCCGGGTCCGCCAGCGTCCGTGCCGTGGCCGAGGAGGCGATGCGCGCGCCGTCGCCGGTGTTCACAGGGGAATTCACGGAGGGGTTCACGGGGAGGTGTCCCATTTCTTCGAAGGCGGGGTCCAGGTCGACGGGGGCCTTGCGGACCTCTCCTGAGGCGAGCGGCGACTCATCAACCGCCGTGTCACTTGGCGTAGTTGTAGACGGTCGCCCGGGACACGCCCAGCAGGTCCGCGATGGTCTGTGCGGCATCGCGCGAGTCGAAGTAGCCGTCCCGCTGCAACTGCCGTACGAGCGCCTTCTTGTCGTCCCGGCTCAGCGACCGGGGCGTCGCGGCGCGCTCCGCCGCATGTGCCTCCACCGTCTGGCGCAGCTCGCGCGCGTAGCGGTCCCGCAGGGTTTCCAGGGGCTGCTCTCGGTACTCGGTGTCCGTCGCCACGAGGTTGGACAGAGCGAGCGTCACCGGTGACAGGACGGACACGTCCAGGTTCAGGCAGAGAGCCGCGATGTACTCCCCCGCAAGGTTCTTGATGCCGATGGACGTGCTCTTCGCCGGGCGGCCGTCGGGGAACCGGTTGGGGTAGTTCTGGATGACGCTGGGGTAGTCGGGATCCTCGATGCGCGCCAGGCCCAACTCGGTGGCGGAGTCACCGACCTGGCGGCCGGAGAGGTTGTTCTCGATCGCCCGGATGGCGTGGTCCGGGTTCCGCAGGTCGTGCAGCACCACCTCGCACAGTCCCGGGAACATGCGGCCCAGCGCCACGGCGATCTTCTCCGCCTCACGGATGAGGTGCTCGTCGGCCGCGCCGGAGCATGCGGCGACGGCCTCCCTGCCGTCGTGTTCGGTCTTGACCGGACCGTCTGCCGCGTCACCCACGGGATCCCCTCGAGAGAATCTTTGGACCCATCATCTTTAGATCAATCGTCCATCTCTGGATGAGGAGTCTAGTGAAGCGCTCGGGTTTGTCCAAGCGGTGATCTGGTCCCCCCCTGGGTCCGCCCTCACGGTCACGGTGGGGCGGGCGGGCGGCCGTATGCGTCCGCCAGCGCGCTGACCGCCTGTGCCATCAGTGCCCGCAACCCGGCGGGCGCCACGACCTCCGCCTCCGCGCCGAGGCGCAGCAGCATGCCGACGGTGTGCTCGGCGGACTCGATGGGGATGACGGCCCTCCGTCGCCTGACCGTCTGGCAGGGGACGGCGCTGTACGTCGGCGCGGTCCTCGGCACCGGTGTGATCGCCCTGCCCGCCCTGGCCACCCGGGCGGCCGGACCGGCCTCACTGCTGGCCTGGCTCGGGCTGGTCTTGTTGTCGGTGCCGCTCGCCACTACGTTCGCGGCGCTCGGCGCCCGCTTCCCGGACGGCGGAGGTGTCTCCACCTACGTCCGGCATGCCTTCGGCGCACGGGCGGCCGCGGTGGTCGGCTGGTGTTTCTACTTCGCCGTACCCACGGGTGCTCCGGCTGCCGGCATGTTCGCCGGAGCGTACGTCGCGGCCGCGTTCGGCGGCGGCCGGCGCACGGTGGTGGTCACGGCGGTGGTGTTGCTGCTCCTCGTCACGGCGGCCAACTGGTTGGGCCTGACGGTCTCCGGCCGTCTGCAACTCGCGCTCGCCGGGCTGCTCGTCGTGCTGCTGACCGCGGTCGCGGCCGCGTTGCCCCAGGCCCGCCTGCGCAACCTGCATCCGTTCGCCCCGCACGGCTGGTCCGCGGCCGGCTCGGCCGCAGCCCTGCTGGTGTGGAGCTTCGCGGGCTGGGAGGCCATCACCCATCTCGCCGCCGACTTCCGCCGCCCGGCGCGCGACCTGCCCCGTGCCGCCACCCTGGCCGTGGCCGTCGTCGGCGCCCTGTACCTCGCCGTGGCCGCCATCAGTGTTCTCGTCCTCGGACCGGCCGCCGGCACCTCCGACGCGCCGCCGGCCGAACTGCTCGCCCTGGGCGTCGGCGGTACGGTCCACGTGCTGGCCGCGGCCGCCGCATCGCTCCTCACCCCCGGCACGATGAACGCCTACTTCGCCGGCGCGGCCAGACTGGGCGCCGCGCTCGGCCGGGACGGAGCCCTGCCCGGCCCGCTGGCCCGGGGCGGCGGCGTCGGCGAGGTCCCGCGCCGCAGCCTGGCGGTCGTGTCCGGGCTGTCGGGCCTCGCGCTGGCCGCCACGGCGGTCGCCGGCGTCGGCCCACGGCCGCTCCTGCTGCTCACCACGGGGTCGTTCGTGACCGTGTACACGCCTGGGTACGGCCGCCGCCCTGCGGCTCCTGCCCCGGGGCGGCCTGGCCCACCGCTGCGCGCTGCTCGCCCTCGTCGCGGTCACCGCACTCCTCGTCATGACGGGCCGCTACCTCCTGTGGCCGCTGATCCTCACGGCCACCGCCCTGTGCTCTCTGCGACGGCACCGAGCGGCAGGATCGGCCGTGACGTGAACGAGCACAGGAATCGGCCGCCGTGCTCCTCGCCGGTCCCGCGGGCCGGGACATGCGCGGCCGGCGGCCCGCCCCGCTCCCGGGCGGGCCGCCGGCGTCCGACGGTGCCGGATTACAGCGCGCGCTCCAGGCGGTCCGCCATCAGTTTGACGAAACGGGCCGGGTCCTTCGGCCGGCCGCCCTCGCCGAGCACCGCCAGGCCGTGCAGGAGCTCGGCGGTCTCGGTGAGCTCCGCGCGGTCCTCGCGCTCCTTGTACGCCTGGTTGAGGCCCTTCACCAGCTGGTGGTCCGGGTTGAGCTCCAGGATCCGCTTGGCGCGGGGCACCTCCTGGCCCATCGCGCGGTACATGTTCTCCAGCGCCGGGGTCAGGTCGTTCGCATCGGAGACGACGCAGGCCGGGGAGACGGTGAGACGGGAGGACAGGCGGACTTCCTTGATGTCCTCGTCCAGCTGCTCCTTCATCCAGCCGAGCAGACCGGCGTAGTCCTCGGTCCGCTGCTCCCGATCGGCGTCGGGGGTGGCGTCGTCCTGGGCGTCGAGGTCGATGCGCCCCTTGGCGACGGAGCGCAGCTTCCTGCCCTCGTACTCGCCGACGGCGTCGGCCCACACCTCGTCGACGGGGTCGGTGAGCAGGAGCACCTCGATGCCCCGTTCCCGGAAGGCCTCCATGTGCGGGGAGTTCTCGATGCTCTGCCGGGACTCGCCGGTGAGGTAGTAGATGTCCTCCTGCCCGTCCTTCATCCGCTCCACGTAGCTCTTGAGCGTGATGGGCTCGGTGTCATGGTGGGTGCTCGCGAACGACGCGAGCGCGAGGAGGGCGTCGCGGTTCTCCGTGTCGGTGACCAGGCCCTCCTTCAGGACGGTGCCGAACTCCCGCCAGAACGTGGCGTATCGGTCCTGGTCCTTGGCCATCATGTCCTTGACCGTGGAGAGGACCTTCTTCGTCAGTCGTCGCCGCATCATCTCGATGTGGCGGTCCTGCTGGAGGATCTCGCGGGACACGTTGAGGGAGAGGTCGGCCGCGTCGACGACGCCCTTGACGAAGCGGAGGTACGGCGGCAGCAGCGCCTCGCAGTCGTCCATGATGAACACGCGCCTGACGTACAGCTGCACACCGCGTTTGAAGTCCCGCGTGAACATGTCGTAGGGAGCGTGCGCGGGCAGGAACAGCAGGGCCTGGAACTCGAAGGTGCCCTCCGCCTGGAGCCGGATCGTCTCCAGCGGGTCGCGCCAGTCGTGGCCGATGTGCTTGTACAGCTCGTGGTACTCGTCGTCGGACACCTCGTCGCGCGAGCGCGCCCAGAGGGCCTTCATCGAGTTCAGTGTCTCGGGTTCGCGCGACTCGTCATCCTCGCCCCGCTCCGGGACCATCCGGATGGGCCAGGTGATGAAGTCCGAGTAGCGCTTGACGATCTCCCTGACCTTCCACGGGGAGGTGTAGTCGTGGAGCTGGTTCTCCGGGTCGGCGGGCTTGAGGTGCAGGGTGACACAGGTGCCCTGCGGAGCGTCGTCGACCGGCTCGAGGGTGTAGGTGTCCTCGCCGCGCGAGGTCCAGCGGGTGCCCTGGCTCTCGCCGGCGCGCCGGGTCACCAGGGTGACCTCGTCCGCCACCATGAAGCCCGAGTAGAACCCCACGCCGAACTGGCCGATGAGCCCCTCCGCCCCGGCCGCGTCCTTGGCCTCGCGCAGTTCCTGGAGGAACTTGGCGGTCCCCGAGTTGGCGATGGTGCCGATGAGCTGCCCGACCTCGTCGTGCGACATCCCGATGCCGTTGTCGCGCACGCTGAGGGTGCGGGCGTCCTTGTCGATGTCGATCTCGATGTGCAGATCGGACACGTCGGCGTCCAGCGAGTCGTCCCGCAGCTTCTCGAGACGCAGCTTGTCCAGCGCGTCCGAAGCGTTGGAGACGAGCTCCCGCAAGAAGACGTCCTTGTTCGAGTAGACCGAGTGGATCATCAGCTGCAGCAGCTGACGGGCCTCTACCTGAAACTCGAGCGTTTCAGTCGGCATGGTCGCGCATACCTCACAGGTGTTATCGCCGGAACTGGTGCCAGCCACTGTAAAACACCACGTCAGGCGCTGGCTCAAGACCAGCTCCGGCTGGCCGGATCCAGCCCCTTTCCGGGCGATCCGTCCGGGACGCAAGCGAACGGACAGCGATACGGCGTCCGATTACCCGGCAGGTCATCGACGGCCCCGGGCCGCTGGGGCAGGATCGTTCACGTCACAGCAGCCGAGCAGCCGGAAGGAAAGACACCATGCCCGCCTACGCGATCGCTCACCTGCAGGAAGCCGCTCCGCACCCGGAGATCGCCGAGTACATCGCGCGCATCACCGCCACCTTCGAGCCCTACGGCGGCCGATTCCTCGTGCACGGCGATCCGCACGAGGTGAAGGAGGGCGCATGGCCCGGGCACGTCGTCGTGATCGGCTTCCCGTCGTTCGACCAGGCACGCGCCTGGTGGGACTCGGACGCGTACCAAGCCATCGCGCCCTTGCGCTCGCGGCACATCGAGGGGGACATCATCCTGGTCCCGGGCGTGAGCGAGGACTACGACGCCTCCGTCACGGCCCGCACGATGCTGGAGGCTTCCCGCGCCTCCGGCTGAAAACCGTCCGCCACATCAGCTCCGTCGGGCACGCTCGGCCTACGGGGCGTCACCCGGCCGCCTCTCCGGTGCTGTTCGCCGTCGGCGGCCGGGGGGACGCTCACCGGGTGCGCGGAAGTGTCCGTTCGTACACGGGTCCTCCGGGCGCGTACCAGCCCGCCTTCTTCCGCACCGCGGGGCTCGGGTCGCCGGTGCGGGACTCCTGCAGGGCAGCGGCGGCGCGCGCATGGGTACGGGCGAACTTGCCGACGAGTTCGGCAGCCATGGCCCGGACGTGCGGGTCGGGGTCGCAGGACAGGTGGCGCAGCGCGGGTTCGAGGACCTGGTCCGCGCCCGGAGCGCAGGTGCCGCCCTTGCATCGGTCGCAGGCCAGGGCATGGAAGGCGGCGATCCTGACACGGGCGTCGGGATCGCCGGCCATGGCGACGAGTTCGCCCATCGAGTCCGTGTCGACCAGGTGGTCGAGAAGGCGGCAGCACGCCTCCCTTACGGCCGGATCCCCGTCCCGGAGGCCGGCACGGACGGCGCTCGTCGCACGCTCCTCTCGCCGCAGCAGTTCGCGGAACGCGGCGGTGCTGCGTTGCGGGTCACCCAGGCAGGAGACGAGGGCTTCGTTGTCGGTCCTGGCGAATCCCAGCATGGGCCCAGTATGGAACCGCTGGACCCGCCGGGCAAAGAGATTTCCGCTCCCATGAGGACGGCACTGGTCAGGGGCCGCTCGCCCCGGTCACAGGGCGCCCAGCTGCCGCATCTGGGAGAGGACGTCGACGACGCCCCAGATCTCAGCGATCCGTCCGGCCTCGAAGCGCAGGACGAAGATCTCGCCGTAGGTGACGGACCTGCCGGTGGGTGGCACACCCTGGAACTCACCCCGGTGGGTCCCGGTCACCGTGTTCCTGGCCACGACCTTGTCCCCCTCGGCGATCACGTCCTCGGTCGCGACGTGGATGTCGGGAAATGCGCGCAGCAGCACAGCCCACACGTGCTTGAGCGCCCGTACCCCTGTCATATCCGTCGGCACCGGTGCGTGGAACAGCGCGTCCGGTGCCACCAGCTCGTCGACCATCTTCGAGATGATCTCCAGATCGCCGGTGTTCACGGCGCCATGGAAGCGGGCGAGCGTCGCCTTGTTACGCGTTGCCTCATCCGTCGGCATACGACTTCTCCTCGAGTCGGTGGCGATGTGCACACACATCTGACGAGACGGATCGCCGTCATGTGACACGGCGTCCGAGCTCTGTGTGCTCGGTGTCGGCGCTGCCCGTCACGCCGGACGGCGGCGTGGGCAACGGCCACGAAGGGCTTCGTACGCGTCGCCTCTGTCGATGTCCGCTGATCCGGGCCGACTCCGTCTGCGGTGACGGACGAATAACTCCGTTGAGGCTCCTGGAGGCGGAGCCATAAGGTCGGCGCATGTCTCTGCGTCTTCAGATGCGCCAAGCCCTCCGGGAAGCGATGCGTGCCCGGGACAGGACGGCGGTCGGTGTCCTGCGTTCCACGCTCGCCGCGGTGGACAACGCCGAGGCGGTGCCGGTGAGTTCCGCGCAACTGCGCGGCTCGGCTCTCGAGCAGGTGCCGATCGGTGTCGGCGCCACCGAGGCTGCCCGGCGGGAGCTGAGCGAACAGCACATCGCCGACCTCGTGCGTGCCGAGGCCGGCGAACGGCTCGCGGTTGCAGCGCAGTTCACGGCGCCGGAGCAGGCCGACCGGGCATCGCGGCTGCGTGAGGAGGCCGCCGTGCTGCTCCGGCTGCTCGACGGTCCCGGCATCGCCTAGTGCAGCGCCGCGTTGATCCTGCGGGGGTTCATGCGGCTTTGAGTGGGCTGCCGTCGTAGGTCCAGCGGTAGGGATCGGCGTCGTGTTCGTCGCAGGCCAAGTCGCAGGCAAAGACGAAGGTGGCGCTCGACGATGCCGGCGAGGGGAGCTCCGCGCCGCACGACATAGTCCCGGCGGATGACTCCGGTACCTCGCGGGGGCTACGAACGACACCAGAATGTTTACATCTATCGGCTGACTCGCTACGGAGCTGCGGAACCTAGCGTCGATCCCATGAAACGCAATCGCCGTATCAGCGCTGTCGCGGTGCTGGCGCTCGCCGCCCTCGTCACCGGAACCGGCGCCGGGTTCGCCGCCACGACCACGCCGTCGGCCACACCGGTGGCCACGCACGCGTTCGACACCGCACCGGCCACGGCTACCGCGCCCACGCGGTCCTTCCAAGGCACGCTCCCCGTGCCGACCGGCCCCTACGCCGCCGGCGAGGACGTCATCCACCTCACCGACGCGAGCCGTCCCGACCCGTGGGTGCCGTCATCCGGCCCCCGCCAACTGACCGTCACGATGGTCTACCCGGCCGTCCCCGGGACCGGGACTCCGGCCCCTTACATGACCCTGGCCGAGGCAGCCGGATCCATCCAGTTCCGGGGGGTGCCGGCGAGCTCCGGCGTCACCCCACAGAACCTTTCCAGCGTCACCACTCACGCCTTCGACGGCGCGCGGCCGCAGAGCGGCAAGTATCCGCTGGTGGTCCTCTCACCCGGGTTCGAGGACCCGCGCATGGTGCTCACCTCGCTCGCGACCGACCTGGCCAGTCACGGCTACGTCGTCGCGCTCGTCGGCCACACCTACGAGGACAGCGGCGAGACGCTGGCGAACGGCCAGACGCCGCCGTGCGCGATCTGCCATGACCCGGCGCTCGACTTCGACTCCGTCGCCGCCAGCCGCGCGCTGGACGTGTCCTTCGTGATCGACCAGTTGACGCATGGCAATACCGCGTGGCGCCTGGCACACCACATCGACAAGCACGAGATCGGCATGGCCGGACACTCCATCGGCGGAGCGGCGGCCGCCGCCACGATGATCGCCGACCCGCGAGTACGGGCCGGAGTGAACATGGACGGCGCCTTCCACCCGGCCCCGATGCCCGGCCAGATCAGCCGGCCGTTCCTCATGCTGGGTGCGGCCGCCAACCACCCGGTCGGCGGCCACGACACCTCGTGGGGGCAGGCCTGGGCCGCCCTCGGCGGCTACAAGAAGTGGCTGACGGTCGCCGGCGCCGACCACACCAGCTTCACCGACCTGGACCTGCTTCTGGAGGAGGCCGGGTTCCCGACGCCGCCCCTCTCCCCGGAACGCGGGGTGGTGATCACCCGCGAGTACGTGACAGCGTTCTTCGACCAGACGCTGAAGGGGATCCACAGTCCGCTGCTGGACGGCCCCTCGCCGAACAATCCGGAAGTACTCTTCCAGTACTAGGTGCAGCGCCGCGTTGATCCTTCGGGGTTCATGCGGCTTTGAGTGGGATGTTGAAGCGGGGACAGGTGGCCAGCCAGGCCTTCGTCTTCTTCGCGACGTGGGCTGAGCCGTTGTCTACGCCCGGTGCCCTGAGGGCCGGGACGGCCTCGTCGAACAGCGGCAGCGCGTGGTCCTTCAGGTCCACGATGTCGAATTCCGCCGCGTCACCCGCGTGTTCGGCGGCCAGGCTCCGTACCCAGCGGGCCACCTTGTCGCCGTTGCGGCCGGGGCGGGTGCTGCCGATGATGATGCCGATCCTGGTCACGTCAGTTCTCCTGGTCCGCTTGCTGTACGGGGTCTTGTGCGGTGATCGGGTAGGTCAGTGCCGGTAGGCCCATGGCCCGGCGAGCTTGCTGTGCCTGGCGCAGGAGGGCCCAGGCGTCCGCGACCGAGCTCATGTGCCCGAGCTTGTCGGGGTTGGTGACCGTGCGGATCGCCTGGTTCCGTCCGTCGAGGATGTCGAGGGTCCAGGTGTTGACGACCCTGCCGTCGCCGTCGCGGAAGACCGCGCCCGGCTGGCCGTTGACCTGGCGTGGCTCCATGGCGCCGCCGATGCCGAGGAACGGCAGGAGGAGCGCGTCGTGCATCCGGCACATCTCCTCGACGCCGAAGATTCCCCCCGCCCACTGCGGGGCCTTGCCCCCGCTGTCCACGATCATCCGGACGTCGGCGGCGAGCAGGTCCCGCAGTCCGTCGACGTTGCCCTCCTTCGAGGCGGCGAAGAAGCGCTCGGCGAGTTGCTCCCGTTCCCTGTGGTCGGCCTCGAAGCGGGGCCTGCCCGCGCTCATGTGGCGGCGCGCACGTACGGCGAGCTGACGGCAGGCCGCCTCGGAACGCCCGACGGCCGAGGCGATCTCGGGGAAGCCGAAGGCGAACACCTCACGCAGGACGAAGACCGCCCGTTCGAGCGGGCTGAGCCGCTCCCGCAGGAGCAGCGACGCCATGGAGAGCGAGTCGGCGAGCTGGGCCGAGTGCTCGGGATCCTGGTACGGGTCGGCGAGCAGTGGCTCGGGGAACCACGGTCCGACGTACTCCTCGCGGCGCACGCGGGCCGAGCGCAGTACGTCGATGGAGATCCGGGTGACCGTGGCCGACAGGAATGCCCTGGCCGACTCCGGTCGGGTCGCGGAGAGGTCGTAGCGCAGCCAGGTCTCCTGGACCGCGTCCTCCGCCTCGGTGACGCTGCCCAGGATGCGGTAGGCGATGGAGAACAGCAACGGCCGCAGCCGCTCGAACTCCTCGACGCGGCTCACTCGGCCCCTCCTCGCAGGTGCGGGAGTTCATTGCCGACGTCAGGGAACACACCCATGAGCAACACCTTCCCGGTTCCGGCTCGCCTTTCCGAGATCTTGGACGAGACAGCCCGGCCCCGTGTGATATGGGTGAGCGGAGTTTCGGCCGGAGCCGGCAGCGGTCATCGCTCCTCGGTCCTCGCTCCTCAGAGCAGCGCCGTACCAGGGAACGCAGGCGGACCCGCCCGCCGGCCGCCTCGCGCAGCCGGTCGGGTCATTTCAGGATGTTGACCGCGCGGGCGACCACGAGGACCACGGTCACCAGGGACACCGAGGACTGCAGCAGCATCAGCATCTTCGACCAGCGGGACAGCGGCATGACGTCCGTCGGGCTGAAGGCGGTGGCGTTGGTGAAGGACAGATAGAGGTAGTCCAGGAACGCCGGCTCCCAGTCCGGCGGGGCCAGCTCCGGGCTCTGCATCTGCACGAAGAGGAAGTCGGGGAACTGGTGCCGCCCCTGGATCCGGGCCATCGGGCCGCCCCGGTCCCACTCCCAGTACCACAGGGCGAACACGATGACGTTAGTCGCCCAGATCACGCCACCGGTGAGCAGGAGCGGGACCGCGTCGGTACCCCCTCCGCCGCTCACCAGGTCCCCCACGAGCCGGACAGCGGCCCAGCCGTTGGCCAGGCTGATCACACCGGTCAGGGCCAGGCCCAGGTACCGCAGGAAGCGGGTACGGGGCTCGACCCGCCGGGGATTGGCCGCGATCAGTCCGGCCAGCAGCACCAACTCCAGCGCGGGCAGGGCCCAGACCGTGCGCAGGAGGATGAGCCGGTGCGGCAGGATCAGCTGCAGCGCGACGGCTGCCAGGATCACCGCCGTCACCGTCCAGCGTGGTTCACCACGCGTCGCCCTGCGCCAGGCGGGGACCAGTTCGCGTTCGCCGCTCTCCAGCAGCCGCTCGATCCTGGCCAGCCGGCTCCGGGCGTCATCCGTGTCGTCGTTCATGACGAGGATTGTCCCGGCCGGGGGTGAGAGGCCTGTGAGAGCGGGGACGGCCGAACGACGCTCGCAGGGCGCGCCGGACGGCAGTCCCCCCTCGGGAGCGGCCTGCAGGAGGGCGCTGCCTTCTTGCCGGGTCTCAGACGACCCGCTCGTCCCGTGCCGGCGGGGGTACGCCGGGCCGGCGCGTGCCCGCGGGCAGCAGGGTACGGCCGTGCGCCTCGTTGATGACGGTCGCCGCCGCCGCGTACCAGGCGGCGAGTCCGGCGAGGATGCCGAACCATCCGCCCACCTGGGTCGTGACGTGCGGCCCCACGCCGGTCTGGAAGGACGCGATGGCCAGGAAGACGTAGGTGAGCGTGAGCAGCGCCAGCATCGCCAGCACGGCGAGACTGACCCGTAGCGCGGCGACACTCATGAAGGCGGTGAAGACGGCCCACCCGAGCAGGAACAGGCCGACCGCGTTGTGGGTGTCACCGGCGAGCGGCAGGCGGGGGGCGACCCACCAGTAGGACAGCCAGAACGCGGCGTAGGAGACGAACATCGTCGCGCCGAAGGAGTTGCCGCGGCGGAACTCGAACAGGCCCGCGGCGAACTGGGCGAGGCCGCCGTAGAAGGCGGCGAGACCCAGCACCGGCACGATGGCGCCGGGTTCCTTCAACAGGTTGGTGTTGATGATCGAGAACATCAACGTGGTCAGCGCGAAACCGGCCAGACCCAGCGGGGCGGGGTCGCCCCATGCCGCCGGACGCGGCTCCACCACGGGTGGCTGCTCCGGGTGGAGGCTCCTCATGTCCTCGTTCATGTCCGGTATCCCTTCGACCAGAGCAGACGCCGGCTGCCGACGCTCGCAGAGCCCGCGAACGCGCTGGCCGGAACCCCGAGGCGGGCTGACGGCACACCCGGTGCCGTCAGCGTCTCCCTGTACGAAAGGTACCCATTTACCGTACTGAATAGCCTATTACCCGGTTTATTTGTTTTTGCGCCTCTCACCCTGGCCGGTGCGCGGCAGACGGCGATCTGCCGCGGCGTCGGCGGACCGGAGGCGGACCGGCACGCCCGCTGTCGTGGACGGTCGTGCCACGTTCAGGGCTCACGGTGCTCGTGGGCCGCCTGCTCCAGCGCCTCCGCCTCGGCCTGGGCCACGCGGGTCTCGGCGGCCACGTCGATCGAGCGGGTCAGCCACCAGTACAGCAGCGCGGCCACCGGAAGGCCGATGAACAGGGAGATGTCGGCGCCGCCCAGCGCCTTGGCCGCGGGGCCGACGTACAGAGTGCCGACGGAGAAAAAGGGGATCATGACGGCGAAGCCCACCACGTACGAGATGATGCCGTGCCAGCCCCAACGGCCGTAGATGCCGTGCGGGTTGAAGATCTCCGCGATGGCGTAGTGCCCGCGGCGCACGACGTAGTAGTCCATGAGGTTCACCGCGGTCCACGGGATGAACAGATAGAGCACCAGCAGCAGGAAGTCGTTGAAGTTCGCGAGGAAGTTGGCGGTCGCGGCCAGTGCGCCGATCAGGGAGAGCGCCGCGGTCAGGCCGAGGGTCAGCAGGCGTACGCCCAGGGTCGGCCGCACCCGCTTGAACGAGTCGATGCCGCTGATGAGGGTCAGCGAACCCCCGTACATGTTCAGCGCGGTGACGGACACCAGGCCCAGGGTGGCGAAGAGCAGCACGATCGCGCCGAAACCGTCGAACACCTTGTCCCCGGCCGCGTTGATCGACTTGATGGTGTCGAAGTCCTTGCCCGCCCACGCGGCCAGCAGCGAACCGAGCACCATCAGCCAGATGCCGCCGAGCGCGGAGCCGAAGTACGTCCAGTAGAAGGTCTTGCGCACCGTCACGTCCGGCGGGAGGTAGCGCGAGTAGTCGGAGACGTAGATGGCCCAGCTGATCTGGTAGCCGGCGACCACGCCGAACTGCGCGAGGAACGGGGTCCACTTGAAGGCGCCCAGATCGAAGGAGCCCGCCGGATAGTGCAGGGTGACGAGGACGCCGACGGTGAAGATCCCGAAGACGACCAGGAAGGTGTACGTCAGGACCCGCTCGGCCTTGTGGATGATGTCGTAGCCCACCAGCGCGATGACGAGCGCGACCGCGGTGACCACGATGACCCATAGTTTGACGCTGCCGTGCAGGGTGGTGTGCAGCGAGTCGGCGGCGAGGATGCTGTTGAAGACGTTGAAACCGGCGTATTGCACATAGGCGAAGAGCCACACCAGAAGGGCGCCGACGTAGCCGAACTGGGGGCGCGACTGGATCATCTGCGGCAGACCCAGCTGGGGGCCCTGGGCCGAGTGGAAGGCCATGAAGAAGGTGCCGATGACCGTGCCCGCGACGATGGCCAGCAGGGACCAGATCAGGTTGCCGCCTTCGGTGATGCTGATCAGCCCGACGGCCAGGGTGGCGATCTGCGCGTTGGACATGAACCACAGCGGGCCCAGATGCCACAGCTTTCCGTGCCGCTCGTTCAGGGGGACGTAGTCGATGGACCGGACCTCAAGGCCGGACACCCTTGGCTCCGCTGATGTGCTCATGACGCCTCCCGGCGGCCGGTCTGCCTCTGGGACACATTGTGATCCACCGGGGCCGCTGTGACGAGTGGTGCGACAAGGGCGGTGAAGGCCGCGAACTACAGCGGGGCGCCGGCAGTCCGCCGTCCGGCGCGCCGCCGCTCCTGGCGATCACAGGGAGCGATGACCGGTCACGTCAGGTGTGCTGCTCCGGCGCACACCTCAGGTCCGGTGCAGGGCGTCCGAGAGACGGACGAAGCGGTGTCCGGTGGCCAGCAGGTGCGGAACGGCGCTCGCGATGCCCCGGGCCGTGCCGCCCTCGGGATGGTTCATGTGGCACAGCACGATGGAACCGGCCGGGGCCGACGCCACGGTGGTGTGCACCTGCTCGGCGGTGAAGGTGGCGCCGCCGTCACCGTTGACGGAGAAGCTGACGAAGCGTTCCCCGAGGTCGGTGACGATGTGTGCCGCGACGTCGTCGCAGTACGCGGTGCCGGACCGGAAGAAGCGGGGCGGGGCGCCGAGCAGGCGGGTCAGCCTGGCCCGGTTGCCGGCGATCTCGTCGTACACCTCGCCGGCGCCGCGAGTGCCGGGGATGCCGTAGGCCGAGCGGCCGGTGACGGACAGGGGGCGGTGCCGGGTGCCGTGGTTGGCGATCTCGAACAGCGGATCCGCGGCAAGCCGGTGGAACAGCCCCGGGTTGGCGTCGACCCAGCGGGAGTTGACGAACAGCGTGGCCGGAATGTGCCGTGTGCGCAGGAACTCGATGAGCGCCCGGTCGTAGCCGCTGCCGCCCGGGCCGCCGCACGCGTCGAAGGTCAGCGCGATGTCCTGTGTCGTGCGCGGCAGGGAGTGCACCACGCCGGGGGCGTCGAAGCCCCAGGTGTGCGGAACGCTGCGCCCGTAGCGGGCCACGATCTGCGCGCGGCTGACGGGAGGCCGTGCGGCGGGGGTCGCCGAGGGCACGGGACCAGGGGTGGGCGTGGTCGCCGCGCCCGTCGTCGGCCTCGCCGGACCGGGTGAGGCGGAGGCGGAGGCGCTGCTCTTCGGGCCCGCGCAACCGGCGAGCAGTCCGCCCGCCATGGCGGCCAGCACCGCGCGGCGACCAGCCGTCATCCGTTCCCCCACACCTGATCGAAGGCTGTCACGACCGACAGCCGCTCCACGAGGGAAACCGTACGCAGCGCACCGCCCGTGGCCGTGCAGACGGCGGTAAGAGATCATCCAGAATCGGGTGCGGGTCCGGCGCGGTGACCCTGCCGGTCGTTGCCGCCTCGACGCCGCTCCTCGGCCCGGTGCCGCTCTGCGTACGGCCAGGTCACGCCGTCAGGAGAACGGGGGGCGAGGAGCGGGGCGTGAGCAAGGGCCGCCGGGTGCGGCGTGCCGCTCGCGCGGTCCGCCTGGCTGTCATGGCAGGGCGACCACCGCTTGCCACAGCGCCACCGGCCGGCTCGGTCGGGACCGACGGGCCGACCGGCGGGGCGGCGGGGCGGCGCGGAGTCCGGACGCCGGCGGCGACGACATGCCCAGCAGACATGGGCCTGGCCGGCGCGGGGCAGGACCGTGCCCATGTCTGCTCGGTGGGGGCTGTCAGCCCTGGCGTGCCTTGAAACGGGGGTTCTTCTTGTTCACGACGAAGACCACACCGCGGCGCCGCACCAGTTGGGCGCCGGGCTTGGACTTCAGCGAACGCAGGGACTTGCGCACCTTCATGGCGGGTTCTCCTCGTGCTCAGGACCACACGGCGGTCAGCTGCGGGGCGTCGCGGGACGGCCGTAGCGCCGCAATACCTGGCCTCAGGGGTGTGCCTCCTCGTGGCGGTCGGCCCGGGAGGGGGGGCCGGGTGTCAGCGCTCCTCGCGGAAGGTGACGTGCCGGCCGGCGACCGGGTCGTACTTGCGCAGGACGAGCCGGTCGGGGTCGCTCAGACGGTTCTTGCGCGTCACGTAGGTGACGCCGGTACCCGCCGTGGACTTCAGCCTGACGACGGGACGCACGGTGCTGCGTGCCATGAGAATCTCCTTTCACCCACACCCCCGGATTGACCCGGGCATGTCAGCAGTGTCTTGCAACAGCGCAGGGTGCTCCGACATTCCCGGTGCTGTCGTACTGCCGCCCGCCGGCCAGGCAGCGGGCTCGGACGCGAAGGGAGAACGACGCAGGGGTCCCGGGGCATTCCCGCGGTCCCCGGTGTGCCGCGGGGCGAGCTCGCACCAGGCCTCCGAAGGACACGAAGGCCCGCGGTCGCCGGTGCGTTCCGGAGCGGGCGTTCACACGTCCCGCCTCCTGACGACCAGCACCGCGACCACGACCGCGATCAGCGGCCACAGCCCGTACACCAGCCAGGAGCCGGCGACGGTGGCGCTGAAGGCGCGCGAGCCCGGATCCGGTTCCCAGTTCTGGACCAGGCGCTGCCAGGCTGTGGCGACCATGGCGTGGTTCACGTCGGCGGACCACCGCTTGTTCTGCGAGAAGACGGGGGGCAGCATCAGCAGCGTGAAGGCGCAGGTGGCCATGGTCGCGGCGCTGTGGCGGATCAGCACGCCCAGGCCGAGTCCGATCAGTGCGCAGACGGGGGCCAGCAGCGCGGATGCCACGAGCGCCCGTGGCACGCCGGGGTGTGTGATCGAGACGCCCGCGTGCCGTCCGTTCAGGATGGCCTGGGACACGAGGAAGGAGCCGGTGGCGACGACTGTGCCGACGGCGGCCCACAGGGCGGTCATGACGGTCGCCTTGGCCAGCACCAGCGAGCCGCGCGCAGGGACGGCCACGGTGGTGGTGCGGATCAGGCCGCTGCTGTACTCGCTCACGACGGTGATGGCGCCGACGCTGCCTGCGACGAGCATCAGCGTCATGTAGCCGGGCTTCGGACAGGCGTCGAAGGCCAGGAAGTCGGCCGGGCCGCGCGGTGTCGTGCCGGTGGCCGCCAGGTTGTGGCGGTCCGCGACCGCCGCGACGGCTGCGGAACCGATCACGAACAGGCCGGCGAGTGCGATCGTCCACCAAATGGAGCGCAGGGATCGCGTCTTGATCCACTCGCCTGCGATCAGGTCGGCGAACCGGACGGGCGAGGGGGCGGTGGGTGTGGTCATCGGGACTGTCCTGCCAGGTGTTCGACACTGTCGGCGGTGAGTTGCATGAAGGCCTCCTCCAGCGAGGCCGTTCGCGTGGTCAGCTCGTTCAGCGGGATCCGCTGTTCCAGGGCGAGTGCTCCGATCCGTTCCGCCGGCAACCCGGTCACGGCGAGCCTCCCGTCGCCCGCCGGGACCTGCGGCTCGACGGATGCGCCGGCGGCCGCCAGGACCGCCGCCAGCTCCGTGGCCCGCGGGCTGCCCACGACGACACTGCGGCGCGTGCTGCGGGCCGCGAAGTCCGCCGGCGACTCCGCGGCGATCAGCCGGCCCCGGCCGATGACGACGAGCTGGTCGGCGGTGTTCTCCATCTCCGACATCAAGTGGCTGGAGAGGAAGACCGTGCGCCCCTCGGCGGCCAGGCGGCGGAAGAGGCGCCGTACCCACAGGACACCCTCCGGGTCCATGCCGTTGATGGGCTCGTCGAAGACCAGCACCGGCGGATCGCCGAGCAGGGCCGTGGCGATGCCGAGCCGTTGCTTCATCCCGAGCGAGAAGCCGCCGATGCGTCGTCGCGCGGCCTGAGCCAGTCCCACCTCCTCCAGCACCTCCGCGACCCGGCGCGGCGGGATGCCGTTGCTGCGTGCCAGGGCGGACAGCTGGGCCGCCGCGCTGCGCCCGCCATGGACCTGGCCCGCGTCCAGGAGGGCACCGACGTGCCGCAGACCGCGCGGGTGGCTGCGGAAGTCGACCCCGCCGACCCTCGCCGTGCCGCCGTCGGGACTGTCCAGGCCGAGGACCGTTCGCAAGGTGGTGGTCTTGCCGGCACCGTTGGGGCCGAGGAAGCCGGTGACCCGGCCCGGCCGCACGGTGAAGGTGAGACGGTCGACGGCCGTCCTGTCGCCGTAGCGCTTGGTGAGTTCGTTGACTTCGATCACGGCGACAACGGTGGCGGGAGGTGCCCGGGCCGCGCATGAGGCCGTGGGCGCCAAAGACTCGCGGCGAGTTGGTCCACAGGCGTACGACCCCGGGCCGATGCCGTGCGCTCGGGCGGCTGGTTAGTCTCACGGCATGACCACCACCCACCAGCCGGCTGCCGGCACGTCCTTCGCCGTGCAGCGCAGGCCCGAGAAGGGCCCCTTGGCGATGACGAGAGCGGCGGCCACGGCCTGGGCGGGCGGCGTGCTGTACATCCTCCTGCTGCTGATTCTGGTGGGGGGCGCGCCGCGGAGCTCGGGCCCCCTCGTCGCCGTCGGCTCGCTGCCGGCCGTCAGTCTGCTCGTCGGAGTACTGCGCCGGGCGCCGCTGACTGCCCTGCTGCTGACGCTTCTCGGCGCCACCGCCGTGGTGGTGGTCCCGCAGCGCTCCCCCGCCGCGAGCCTGACGCTGGCGTACCAGGGCCAGTTCCTGTCCTACCTGGCGGCGGACCTCGTCCTGGGGTACATCGTCGCCACCTGCGGGCGCCGGGCCGCCGTCGTCGCCATGTCGCTCTCGTTCTGCCTGCAGTTCCTGGCCATCGGCCTGTTCGCGCACGGCCCGGACTTCCTGATCGTCGACGCGGTGATCGGTCTTCTGGCGATGGCGGCGTCCTGCATGCTCGGGCTGCTGAGCCGCGAGCGCCGGGAGCACACGGTGGCGCTGCGGGCGCAGGAGGTGGCCGAGGCGGTCACCGCCGAACGGCTGCGGATCGCGAGGGAGTTGCACGACATGATCGCGCACAGTGTCGGCATCGTCGCCATCCAGGCCGGGGTGGGCAGCCGGGTCATCCACACCCAGCCCGAGGAGGCCCGTGCAGCGCTGCGGGCCATCGAGACCACCAGCAGACAGACCCTGTCCGGCCTCAGACGCACCCTGGTGGCGCTCCGTCAGACCGAGCCGGAGACGGCCACCGGCGGCACGGCGCCGCTCGCGCCCTCGCCGGGTCTCGCGGACGTCGAACGGCTGGCGGCGGCGACGGCGGACGCAGGAGTGCGCGTCGAGGTGCGCATCGGCGGGGAGCGGCGTCCCCTGCCCGCCGACGTGGACCTGTCGGCCTACCGGATCGTGCAGGAGGCGCTGACCAATGTGGTCCGCCACGCGGGCACCGGGCACTGCACGGTCGACATCGACTACGGGGACGGGGAACTGTCCGTGGAGGTCGTCGACGGCGGTCGCGGTATTCCCGAGGACGGCCCGGGCCACGGCTTCGGCATCGTCGGCATGCGGGAGCGGGCGGCCCTGCTGCACGGGCGGTTCAGCGCCGGTCCGCGCCCCGGGGGCGGCTTCCGGGTGGTGGCCCGGCTGCCGCTGCCCGAGCTTGTCGATGCCGCGGCGGACACCCGATGAGCGTGCGGGTCGTCCTCGCCGACGACCAGCCCCTGGTACGGTCCGGTCTACGGGTCCTCATGGCCGATCATCCCGGACTGGAGGTCGTCGGCGAGGCCGCCACCGGCGAGGAGGCCGTCCGGCTGGTCCGGGAGACCGAGCCCGACGTGGTGGTCATGGACATCCGGATGCCGGGGATGGACGGCATCGAGGCCACACGCCGGATCACGGGCGGTCAGGCGGCCACCCGCGTGCTGATCCTCACCACCTTCGACGAGGACGACCTCGTCCACGGCGCACTCCGGGCCGGCGCCAGCGGTTTCACCGTCAAGGACATGGCCCTGGACGACATCCTCGCCGCGATCCGCGTGGTCGCCGCCGGCGACGCGCTCATCGCGCCGAGCGTGACGCGCCGCCTGATCGCGGACTTCGTCGAACGCCGCACGGCCGCTCCCGAGCGCTCGGCCCGGGCACTGGAGGGCATCACCGAACGGGAACGGGAAGTGCTGACCCTGGTCGGACGCGGGCGGTCCAACACCGAGATCGCGCAGGACCTCTTCATCACGGTGGCCACCGCGAAGTCCCATGTCTCGCGACTGCTCGGCAAACTCGGCGCACGGGACCGGGTTCAGCTCGTGATCACCGCCTACGAGACGGGGCTGGTCACGCCGTCGAACTGAGCGCCGGACGGGTAGCCCGGCCGCGACCGGCGTCGACGAGGCACCAGGCCGGCCTCCTCGACCTGCGCGCCGCCGCCGCGCTGCTCCTCGGCGCCGTGCCGAGCATCGCGGGGCTGCGGCGCCGCCAGGATCCGGAGCGCGCCCACGCCTGGACGTACCTCGTGCTGCTGGGTGGGGTGGGGGTCACCATGCCGCTCGCGGGCCGGAGCGGCCGTCGGGGCTTCGGCCGGTGTCGTCAGGCCCGCGTGCGCTGCCGCCTGATCGGTTCGCCGACCCGGTGCATGTGGGCGAGGGCCTCCCGGTAGGACCGGACGAGCCCGGTCTCGTGGTACGGCACGCCGATCTCCGCGCAGTACGCGCGCACGATGTCCCGGGCCCGCCGCAGATGCGGGGTGGGCATGCTCGGGAACAGGTGGTGCTCGATCTGGTGGTTGAGGCCGCCGAGCAGTACGTCCGTGAGCCGGCCGCCGCGCACGTTGCGGGAGGTGAGGACCTGGCGACGCAGGAAGTCGGGCCGCTCGTCACCGCTCAAGGTGGGCATGCCCTTGTGGTTCGGTGCGAACGTGCAGCCGAGGTAGACGCCGAAGAGGCACTGGTGCACGAAGAGGAACGCGACCGCCTTGCCCGGCGGGAGCACCAGGAACAGCGCGGCCCCGTAGGCCGCCAGGTGCAGGAGGAGCAGCCCGCCCTCCAGCACCCGGTGCTTCATCGACGGCGACCGCAGCGCCCGCACGCTCGCCACGTGCAGGTTGAAGCCCTCCAGCGTCAGCAGCGGGAAGAACAGCCACGCCTGGTGTCCCCCGATGAGACGGGCGAGACCGCGGCTTTCGCGGGCCTGGGCGGTGGACCACACCAGGATGTCCGGAGCGACATCCGGGTCGAGTTCCTCGTGGTTGGGGTTGGCATGGTGGCGGGTGTGCTTGTTCATCCACCAGCCGTAACTCATGCCGATCCCGAGATTGCCGAAGAGCCGGCCCCATGTCTCGCTCGGACCGCCCCGCCGGAACACCTGACGGTGAGCCAAGTCATGTGCGACCAGGGCCACCTGGCCGAACATGAACGCCAGGAAGGCCGCCACCGCCAACTGCCACCAGGTGTCGCCGAGGGCGAGGAAGGCCCCCCAGCCCGCCCCCAGCAGCGCGATCACCAGAGTGAGCCGTGCCGTGTAGTGACCGGGGCGCCGCTTCATCAGCCCCGCCTCGGCGATGCGCCGGGACAGTCGCGCGAAGTCGCTGCCGGCTCCGGATCCGGTCGTACCGGAACGGGCGGCCGGCGCCCCGGCGGTGGCCGAGGCGTGGTCGGACGGGGCATGGGCCGCCGAGGCCTGCTCGGACGAGGCCTGGTGGGACGAGGCATGCGTGGAAATCGTCATGCCGTCGAGTCTCGGCGGGCCCGGTGGACCCCGACAGCCGGTCAGTCACCGGACCTTTCAGGGGGCTTCCCCTACCGCGTAGCGGGGTGTTGCCACCATTCCGAGCCGCTGGCCTCGGCCTTCTCAGTGGAAGGGGTGTGCGGTCAGCGCCCGGCGAGGAGTTCGAGTGTGTCGATGACGCGGTGGGAGAAGCCCCACTCGTTGTCGTACCAGGCGACCACCTTGACGTGCCGGCCGTCGACGCGCGTGAGGGCCGAGTCGAAGATCGAGGATGCCGGGTTGCCGGTGATGTCGGACGACACCAGCGGGTCCTCGGAGTACTCCAGGATCCCGGCGAGCGGCCCCTCTGCCGCCGCGCGGTAGGCGGCCAGGACGTCGTCACGGGTGACGTCCCGTGTGACGGTCGTGTTGAGTTCGACGATCGATCCCACCGGCACGGGGACACGGATCGAGTCGCCCGACAGCTTTCCGTCGAGGTTCGGCAGCACCAGACCGATCGCCTTCGCCGCGCCCGTGGTGGTCGGCACGATGTTGACGGCGGCGGCACGGGCCCTGCGGGCGTCGCGGTGCGGACCGTCCTGCAGGTTCTGCTCCTGCGTGTAGGCGTGCACCGTGGTCATGAAACCGTGCTCGATCCCGGCGAGTCGGTCCAGCACGGCGGCCAGCGGCGCGAGCGCGTTGGTGGTGCAGGAGGCGTTCGAGACGATCGTGTGCAGGGCCGGGTCGTACGCGTCGGTGTTGACCCCGTACGCGACGGTGACGTCGGCTCCGTCGGACGGTGCGCTCACGAGGACCTTCCTCGCGCCCGCGTCGAGGTGTGCGCGGGCGGCCTTCGCCGAGGTGAAGCGGCCGGTCGACTCGAGGACCAGGTCCACACCGAGGTCGGTCCACGGCAGTCGGGCCGGCTCGCGTTCGGCGAGGACGGTGATGCGACGGCCGTCGACGACGAGGGTTTCCCCGTCGACCGTGACGGGACGGCCGAGCCGGCCGGCCGTCGTGTCGTAGGCCAGCAGCCGTGCCAGGGTGGCGGGTTCCGTGAGGTCGTTCACGGCGACGACCTCGAGAGCGCTGTCGCGTTCGAGCAGTGCGCGCAGCACGTTGCGTCCGATACGACCGAATCCGTTGATGGCTATGCGCGTCATGAATGGTGTCCCTTCGCTTCCCCACCAGCGTGGCGTGCCGTCCTCGCCCATGACCGTGTCCGGAGCGCCACGGTTCGCAAGGATCGCGCCAGCGTGCCCGGCGCCCCCCGCCGGCGGCGGGGGGCGGCTACTCGCCCTGGGTGAAGGTGCGCCGGTACTCGCTCGGGGTGGTGCCGAGGATGTGCTGGAAGTGGGTGCGCAGATTGGTGCCGGTGCCGAGTCCGACGTCGGAGGCGATCTGCTCGATGCCGCGCTCGGAGCGCTCGAGCAGTTCGCGGGCCAGGTCGATGCGGGCGCGCATCACCCACTGCATCGGGGTGTACCCGGTGTCCTCGACGAAGCGCCGGGAGAGGGTGCGGGGCGAGACCGCCGCATGCCGGGCGAGCGCCGTGAGGGTGAGCGGCTCGCCGAGGCGGTGCAGCGCCCACTCGCGCGTCGCGGCGAACCGTTCGCCGAGCGGCTCGGGCACACTGCGCGGCACGTACTGGGCCTGGCCTCCGCTGCGGTAGGGGGCGGCGACCAGGCGCCGCGCCGCGTGGTTGGACACGGCGACGCCGAGGTCCTTGCGCAGGATGTGCAGGCACAGATCGATGCCGGAGGCGGCGCCGGCGGACGTCAGCACGCTGCCCTCGTCGACGAAGAGCACATTCTCGTCGACCCGGACGCGCGGATGTTTCGCCGCGAGGGCCCGTGCGTAGTGCCAGTGCGTGGTCGCCCGCTTGCCGTCGAGCAGTCCCGTCGCCGCGAGCGCGAAGGCACCTGTCGAGATGGCGGCGAGCCGTGCGCCCCGGGCGTGGGCGGCGAGCAGCGCGTCGACGACGGACCGCGGCGGATCCTCGCGGTCCGGGAACCGGTATCCGGGGATGAAGACGATGTCCGCCCACGCGAGCGCGTCGAGGCCATGGGCGACGTGGTACGACAGGCCGTCACCGCCGGCCACGAGCCCGGGCCCGGCACCGCACACGCGCACCTCGTACGGCATGCTCGCCCGGGTCGTGAACACCTGCGCGGGGATCCCGACATCGAGCGGTTTGGCGCCTTCGAGCACCAGGACGGCGACATGTTGCAGACGGGGGGACGGCACGGCACACAGGGTACGAGAGCGGCCGTACGCCGACGGGCCCCGCCGGTGGGGAACCGACGGGGCCCGCCGCCCAAGGCGTACGACCGGTGCTCCGGGTCAGTCGGTACCGGACTCCATCGCGGCACGGTCCAGTGCCTCGTCCTCCTCCGAGACCTCGCCGCGGGAGGCGATCGCCTCGGCGCCGCCCTGCGGCATCGCGCCGATCAGACCGGTGGAGGCGGCCTGCGCCGCGCCGATCAGGGCCGGGTGCTCGGTGCCGACCATGCCCAGGCCGGCGTACTGCTCGAGGCGCGCGCGGGAGTCGGCGATGTCCAGGTTGCGCATGGTCAGCTGGCCGATCCGGTCCGACGGGCCGAACGCGGAGTCCTCGGTGCGCTCCATGGACAGCTTGTCCGGGTGGTAGCTGAAGGCCGGGCCCGTGGTGTCGAGGAGCGAGTAGTCCTCACCGCGCCGCAGCCGCAGTGTCACCTCGCCGGTGACCGCCGCGCCGACCCAGCGCTGCAGCGACTCGCGGATCATGAGCGCCTGCGGGTCCAGCCAGCGGCCCTCGTACATGAGGCGGCCGAGCTTGCGGCCCTCGTTGTGGTACTGGGCGAGGGTGTCCTCGTTGTGGATCGCGTTGACCAGGCGCTCGTAGGCAGCGTGCAGCAGCGCCATGCCGGGCGCCTCGTAGATGCCGCGGCTCTTGGCCTCGATGATCCGGTTCTCGATCTGGTCCGACATGCCGAGGCCGTGCCGGCCTCCGATGGCGTTCGCCTCCATGACCAGTTCGACCGGCGAGGCGAACTCCTTGCCGTTGATGGTCACCGGGCGGCCCTGGTCGAAGCCGATCGTCACCTCCTCGGCGGCGATCTCGACCGACGGGTCCCAGAACCGCACACCCATGATCGGCTCGACGGTCTCGATGCCGGTGTCCAGGTGCTCCAGGGTCTTGGCCTCGTGGGTGGCGCCCCAGATGTTGGCGTCGGTGGAGTACGCCTTCTCCGTGCTGTCGCGGTAGGGCAGCCCGTGGGCGACCAGCCACTCGGACATCTCCTTGCGGCCGCCGAGCTCGGTCACGAAGTCGGAGTCGAGCCAGGGCTTGTAGATCCGCAGGTGGGGGTTGGCGAGCAGGCCGTAGCGGTAGAACCGCTCGATGTCGTTGCCCTTGAAGGTGGAGCCGTCGCCCCAGATCTGTACGTCGTCCTCGAGCATCGCCCGCACCAGGAGAGTGCCGGTGACGGCGCGGCCGAGGGGCGTGGTGTTGAAGTAGGCACGCCCGCCGGAGCGGATGTGGAACGCGCCGCAGGCGAGTGCGGCCAGCCCCTCCTCGACCAGGGCGGCGCGGCAGTCGACCAGGCGCGCGATCTCGGCACCGTAGGTCGCGGCACGGCTGGGCACCGAGGCGATGTCGGGCTCGTCGTACTGGCCGATGTCGGCGGTGTAGGTGCACGGGATGGCGCCCTTGTCGCGCATCCACGCGACGGCGACCGACGTGTCGAGGCCGCCGGAGAAGGCGATGCCGACGCGCTCGCCGACCGGAAGGGAGGTGAGGACCTTGGACATAGGAAGAGTATGCATCATGACGCATGCCCATGCATAGCCCGGCACACAAGCGGATCCTTCGGGCAGGCCGGCGCGCGGACGTCGTCCGCCCGGCACTCGTGGATACGGAGGTCACGACGACAGCGGGGAGCCGGACGCCTCCTCCTCCGCGCGCGGCGCCACGCTGACGCGGGCGGGCGGCCGGCGGCGAGTCCGAACGCCTGCGCCACGGCCGCCGGGATGTCGGTGACCGGGAACAGCCGGTGACGGGAACAGCGTGTGCCATACGGTGCGCTCGGGGCCGATGACGAGGATGGGGCGTTCGATACGCAGCCGCTGTCCGGCCCGGAAGGCCGGCAGACGCAGGTGCGCGGTGAGCTGGAGCTGTGTGTCGGACAGCAGCGGGAAGGGCAGCACCTCGGCCGTGGCGAAGGCGGCCTGCTCCTCCGGCGCCCGGGTGCTCACGCCATGGACGGCGATGCCCGCCGCCGCGACTCGGGCCAGACCGCACGGAATTGGCGGTTCTCCAGGGTGGAGCCCGCACTCCGGGGGATCGGCGGCCCGGCGAGGCCGGCCGGGACACCGGGGACGCCGTCCCGGGCAGGACGGACCACCGCCCGCCCGGGGTGCCGGCGGTCAGCCGCCGGTCAGCAGCTGTCGTACGACGTATCCCGCGGAGTCCACGCCGGAGCTGCCGCCTTCGACGAGTGCCGCGACCGAGACGCGGGAGTTGTAGGCGGTCAGCCAGCCGTTCGTGTGGTCGCCCTCCTCGGCGGTGCCGGTCTTGGCGCCGACACCCATCAGCCCGCCCAGCCGCGGAGCCGCCGTACCACTGGTGGCCACGCTGCGCATCATGGACTGCAGATAGCCCGCCGTGCGGGCGGCGATGGGCCGGGGCGCGCTCTGCTGGTGCTGTCCCGGCAGGATGATCGGCTGCTCGAAGCCGACGTTGCGGACCGTGGCCGCCACGGACGCCATGAACAGCGGGGTGGCCGTCACCTTGCCCTGTCCGATGAACTGGGCCGCCTGGTCGCCGCCCTGGACGTCCGGCGGGATGCTCGGGTCGGTGGTGGCGACCCCGCCGCCGATGGACCAGCTGCCCATGCCGAAGACGTTCGCCGCCTCGTCGTGCAGGGCCGAGGCGTCTCCACCCTGCACCAGGTAGCGGAAACCGTCCTTGATGAACGAGGTGTTGCAGGACACCGTGAACGCCTGGGCGAGGGAGGAGCCGGCGTCGGGGCGCACGCCGGAGTCGTTGTGGAACAACTGGCTGTTGGCCATCTGCGAGTCGGCGCACGGCGCCGGACTGCCCGGCGTGAGGCCCGCCTTGTCGAAGAGGGCCGCCGACGTGATGATCTTCATCGTGGAACCGGGCGACTTGATGCCGTTGATGGCGATGTCGCCGTCGTCGCCCGAGTGCGCGAGTGCCAGGATGTGGCCGTTGCGCCAGTCGAGCGCCACGGTCCCGGCGGGCTTCTGCTGCAGATGGGCGTCCTGCACCGCGTGCTCGGCCACCGCCTGGAGGCCGGCGTCGATCGTCGTCCTGACGACCGCCGGACGGCCCTTGACGAAGACCTTCAGGGCCTTCACTCCCGTGCCGTCGGCGTCGACCACGGCCACGCCCGTGCCGGGGCTGCCGCCCGTGGGCTTGCCGTTCTTGCCGATCGTCGCCGCGATGTCGCGCAGCGATGCGAAGCGGGACAGGTCGGTCCTGCCGTCGCTCGCGACCACCTTCGCACCGTCGGAGCCGGCCGGCAGCTTGCCGGCGGTCAGCGACTGGCCGTCGGCGAGGCCCGGATAGAGCACCGACTTGTTCCAGTGGACCGCCAGCTGACCGTTCGTGCTCTTCAGCACGGCGACCGCGCTCGGGTAGCTCCAGGTGCCGCCGGCGACCTGAGCGGTGACGTCGAAGGTCACCTTGGCCGCTCCGGGCGTCACCGACGAGGGACCCACGGACACGATGTGACCGAACGACAGCTTCTTCAGGTGCAGGCCGTCGGCGTAGTCCCGCAGCGCCTGCAGCGCGGTGTCGGGTACGTCGGTCTCACTCGCCGCGCCGTCCAGGTGCTCGCGGGACCAACTGTCCAGGAACGCGCGGGCCCTCTTCACCGCCTCCGCGTCCGACGGGGGCGTGCTCGACACCGCCGACGAGTCGAATCCGCGTGCGTTCTGCGCGTTGTCGTCGCCGGTGGAGCCAGAGGTCAGGCCATGCACGATGTTGTACGTACCGATCCCCCCGAGGGCGAGCAGTGCGGTGCAGGTACCGGCAAGGCCGATCTTCACAGCTCTGTTCATACGAAAGATCGTATGTATGTTCCATGAAAAGGTGTGCCGATTGTCGGCAGATCGTTACCGGAACGCCAGACGGCCGCTCATGCCGCCACCCCATCCGCGCGCCACCGCACCGGCCCGCCGTCACGTCCCCGCTTCCGCCCTCAAAGACAGCCGCCATACATCGGATGTGTCGAGGAGTCACCACCGCCGAATGGATTGACATGCGCACGCAGCCTCCCTACGTTCCCGAATACACCCGATGTTTTGATAACCCGTCAGGTTTGGAGGGCGACGATGACCTCGCATCCGGAGAAGCGCTCGCCAGTTCCGCGCCGATCCGTACTCGGTGGCGCGCTGGTCGGGGCGGCGGTGGCGGCGCTGCCCGGCACGGCCCGCGCCGCGCAGTCCGGGCCGGCCGGTCCCTCCGGTGACAACGGGCCGGCCGGCGTCGGTGCCGCGCTGCCCTGGAAACTCCGCGACACCATGACCTCCGACCCTGCCTGGGAAGGATTCCTGCACGGCCAGGACCTGGTGTGGACCAGGCTGCCGACGCTCTGGTACGAGGGCCCCTTCCTCGGGGACGGACTGCTCGGCAGCATGGTCTACCGGGAGCCGGACGCCAACCGGATCCGCTTCACGGTCCAGCACGGCCGGGTCCAGGACCACCGCCCCGAGTTCGGCAGCGGCTGGGGCACCTGCCGGCTGCCGGTCGGGCACCTCACGCTCGATCCGGTCGGCACCATCACCGCCGTCGACTGGCGGCTGAGCCTGTGGAACGCCGAACTCACCGGAACCGTCACCACCACCGCCGGCACCCTCACCCTGTCCGCCCTCGTCCATGACGGAGTCTTCGCCGCCCGCGTGACCGCCGCCGGCGGCGAGGAGGTCACCTGGACGTTCCACCCCGAGGAGGCCGTCAGCCCCCGGCACATCAGCGAGGCCCCACCCGCCGGGTACACCGCCAACCCGCCCTGGACCACCGCGACCACCGCGGACGGGACCGCGCAGGTGCTCCAGCCCCTGACCGGCGGCGGTCAGACCGCGACGTCCTACCGCCGTGCGGGCGAGGACCTGTTGCTCAGCGTCGGCCACAGCTTCCCCTCGCCCTCCGCCGCCGAGGCCGACTCACTGCGCAACCTGCGGCGCGCGCCGTCGTACGACGCCCTACGGCGCCGGCACACGCGGTGGTGGCACGCGTTCTACCGGAAGAGCTTCGTGTCGTTCCCGGACCAGCGGCTGCAGAGCTTCCATTGGATCCAGCTGTACAAGGTCGCCTGCGCAAGCCGCGCGGGCGGCCCCGTGATGGCCACCTCCGGACCGTGGCTGGAGCCCACTCCCTGGCCCGCGGTCTGGTGGAACCTCAACGTCCAGCTGGAGTACTGGCTCATCCAGGGCTTCAACCATCCCGAACTCGACTCGCTCACCAGTACGTTGCGCCAGAGCCGGGAACAGCTTGCCGTCAACGTGCCCGCCGCCTACCGTTCGGACAGCTCCGGCATCGGGCGCAGTTCCGACATGTTCGCCAACCGCGCGGTGGGCGAACCGGGTACCGGAGCGGAGACCGGCGACCTCACCTGGGCGCTGCACAACGTGTGGCTGTCGTACCGGCACTCCATGGACAGGTCGCTGCTCCGCGACACCGTCTACCCCGTGCTGCGCCGGGCGATCAACTACTACCTGCACTTCCTCACCCCGGGCAGCGACGGCAGACTCCACCTGCCGAGCACCCTCTCGCCGGAGTACCCCGTGGTGCCCCCGCAGGACACCAACTACGACCTGGCACTGATCCGCTGGGGCTGCCAGACCCTCGTCGAGTCGGCCCAACTGCTGGGGATCGACGACACGTTGAAGCCGCGCTGGCAGGAGGTGCTGGCCCGGCTGACGCCGTACCCGGTCGACGACAACGGCTTCATGATCGGCGCCGAGACCCCGTACGCGCAGTCCCACCGGCACTACTCGCACCTGCTGATGGTCTACCCGCTGTACCTGGTCAACTGGGACCAGCCCGAGCACCGCGACCTGATCACGAAGTCGGTGCAGCGCTGGCACGCGCTGACGGGAGCCCACCGTGGCTACAGCTACACCGGCGCCGCCTCGATGTACGCCATGACCGGTGACGGCGACACCGCGATCGGGTACCTGCGGAAGTTCTTCGACCCCGGCACCCGCTACCCCTGTCGCGCCAACACGCACTACACCGAGGCCGGTCCGGTCATCGAGACGCCGCTGTCCGCCTCACAGTCCCTGCACGACATGTTCTGCCAGAGCTGGGGCGGTGTCGTCCGCGTCTTCCCTGCCGTCCCGTCGGCCTGGAAGGACGTGACCCTGCACAACTTCCGCACCCAGGGCGCCTTCCTGGTCAGCGCCGTGCGCAAGGCGGGCGCCACGCGGTTCGTCCGGGTCAGGAGCCTTGCGGGCGAACCGCTCAGGCTCCGGCACGACCTGAGCGGATTGCTCACCGTGGTGCTGGACGACGGCACCCCGGCCCGCACCCGGGATCTGGGCGACGGCACCCTCGCCATCGATCTGCCGAAGGACCGCGAGGTGCTCGTGCACCCCGGTTCCCGGCCGGACCTCGTCATCGCACCCGTCGCCGTCGGCGAGCCGGGACCGGCATGGGGTCTGCCGTAGCGTCCCGGCCTTGATCGCAGCGGAAGGCGGTTCCCCGGGTTCCCGGTGGCGGCTGGGCGTGCGGGCCGGTGCGCGGCCCGGCGGCTGGTTGGAAGACCAGCCGCCGGGCAGCCGGCGCCTGTTCGACGCGCTGCTTGATCTCACCGATGAGGTACTGCGGCGGCAGCAGTCGGTCGTCCTCGGGGCGGATCGCCGCCTCACCGGCCTCCGGGACCCAGCGGCAGCGGAACGCCCGCCGCCGTCCTCCCGCGTCGACGAGGCAGTACGCCTGGAGCCCGGGGAACGTCGTGGTCGCGAAGGTCTCGGTGGTGGGCATTCGGCGATCACCCGCCGCGTCCACCCCGTCCGCGGCCCGCACTTCGGTCCTGCCGCCGGACCGGGACACCCCCGCCTGGAGCACCGCGGTGCGCGCCTCCCCCATCGCCGTCGCAGACGACCTCAGCCGTACCGGCTCGGACGCGGCGGACGTACGAAGGGCGCCGGACTCGCCGCGAACAGCCGCGCATCCTGGGCGGATCGCGGAACCCGGCTCCTGACCGCGGCAGCCGGGGGCGGGCGCGTCACGCACGGCGCCGGTCCATGGAAGCCGATCGACCACAGCCGAAGACCGTGTCTAGGCGCCCGAGGTCACAGCCCTCAGCTCGGCCAGTGACTCCCGAATCAGCTCCTGCATCGGGCGCTGCTCGGCCGGCGCGATCCAGCGCTCGAAGGCGATCTTGAAGACGGCGACCGCCGCCTCGGCGGCCAGGCTCGCGGTCGGCTCCGCGACACCACGGCCGCGAAGGGTGCCGGTCAGCGCGGCCGCCAGCGAGGCCAGCTTGATCAGTTCGCGTTCCTGGAGCTCCGCGTTGGCCGTTATGACGGCGTGCCGCCGGCGCGCGAACTCACGCCTGTCGGCGAACATGTCGGCGACCGCCTCCAGACCGACCGTCAGCGCGTCGAGCGGCGCGGCGGACTGCGGAGCGCCCGCGACCGCCCGGACGAACAGGTCCTCCAGCTCACCGGCGCCGGCGAACAGCACCTCGCGCTTGTCGGCGTAGTGCCGGAAGAAGGTCCGCTCCGTGAGCCCGGCGCTCTTGGCGATCTCCGCCACGGTGGTCTGCTCGTACCCGCGCTCGGCGTAGAGCTCAAGTGCGGCTTTCGCCAGCCGTCCGCGCGCGTCCGGCTCCCATCTACCCATGCCGAGATCTTACGTGATGACAGACACTGACATCGGGTGTAGCGTCTATGACAGTCACTGACATCGACTGTTTGGGGCCTCCCATGCGCATCTTCGTCACCGGCGCCTCCGGCTGGATCGGATCCGCCCTCGTACCCGAGCTCCTCGACGCGGGACACCAGGTCGTCGGCCTGGCCCGCTCCGATGCCTCAGCCGCCGCGCTCACCGTGGCCGGCGCGGAGGTCGTCCGCGGCACCGTCGACGACCTCGACCTGCTGCGGGACGCGGCCGCCGCGTCGGACGGGGTGATCCACCTCGCGTTCAAACACGACATCGCCTTCAGCGGCGACTTCAAGGGCGCCGCCGAAGCCGACCGCCGCGCGGTCGACGTCTTCGGCGACGCGCTGGCCGGCAGCGACCGGCCCTTCGTCCTCGCCTCCGGGCTGGCCGGTCTCGCGCCCGGGCGCGTGGCGACCGAGCGGGACATGCCCACGCCCGACGACTCCGCGATCACGATCCGAGCGGCCACCGCGCAGCAGGTGCTCGGGTTCGCCTCGCGCGGGATCCGCTCCACCGTCGTGCGGCTCTCGCCGACCTGCCACGGCGAGGGAGACAACGGGTTCATGGCGACGCTGGTCTCCATCGCCCGCGACAAGGGGGTCTCCGGCTACATCGGCGACGGCACCAACCGCTGGCCGGCCGTCCACCGCCTCGACGCCGCGCGCCTGTTCGCCCTCGCGGTCGAGCGGGCACCGGCCGGATCGGTGCTGCACGGGGTCGCGGAGGAGGGCATCGCGATCCGGGACGTCGCCGAGGTGATCGGCAGGAACCTCGACGTGCCGGTGGTCTCCGTGGCCCCCGAGGGCGCGGCCCGGCACTTCACCTGGCTGGCCGGCTTCATCGGCCTCGACGTGCCGGCGTCGAGCGCCCTTACCCGCGAGCTCCTGGGCTGGCAGCCTGCCCAGCCGGGCCTCCTCGAGGACTTCGACAAGGGGCACTACTTCTCCGCCCCCGCCGGCAGCGCCTGACGGCAGTAATCCGCCGCGAGGGCGGGCAGCGGGTGTCGTGGGGCAGGCTACGTCTGCCCCACGACGGACGACGGCTGCCTCAGGGCGGACGACGGACACCCCTGCGCACACAACGGCTGCCTCACGGCGGACGACGGGCGATCGGCAGATCAGCCGGCTCGACGCCACGGCCGTAGATGCTGATCGCCGGGAGCCGATGGCCGTGACGGCGGTCCGGGCGTCGCCGACCGCCGGTCGAACCGGTCGCGGAGGAGCGAGGGCCGGCGACGCCACGACCGCGACCTCTCACCTGCGGGACGAGCGGACGGCCGGCCCGTAGGGTGGGAACCGTGACCGGCGAGACTGATCTGCAGACATTGCTCAGCGGTATGCGTCCGGAGCTGAATCCGGGGCGTTATGTCTTCACCATGGCGGAGGGCGGCGTGCCGTCCGGTGTCACCCCGGTGGTGACCGTGGCCGAGCAGGAGGGTCTGACCCTCGTCGTGCCGCAGGCCGAGGCGGACGCGGCGGGGATGGCGTACGACTATGTGGCCGGGTGGATCACCTTGCGGGTCCACTCGGCACTGGCCGCTGTCGGACTGACCGCCGCCTTCTCCCGTGCCCTCGCCGACGCGGACCTGAGCTGCAACGTCGTCGCCGGCTTCCACCACGACCACCTGTTCGTGCCGTACGAGGACACCGAGCGGGCGATGGAGGTCCTGCGGAACCTCGCCCGCGCCTCCTCCTGAAGTCCTCAAGCCCCATGGCCCACACCTGATGCACGACAGCAGGGCACGCGTCGGCGGCACACCCCCCGTCTCGCGTCGATCGTCACGTCGTGCCCCGGGCCCGGTGCGAGCAGGCGCTCGCCACCCTGTGCCACGCCGTGCGCGAGACCCGCGCCGAACACGCGGCCGCATCCCCACCGGAGGACCGACCGTGACGGCACACCCGCCCGACGTACCGGCCTGGACCGTCTACGGCCAACGGCAGCTCGAGCGCGGCTACTCCCCGCCGGTACCCGACCGCATCGACTGGGGGTTCTGGCCCGGGGTCGGCCCGGGTACCGAAGTCCTCGGAGACATCCGGGGCAGGCGGATCCTCGACATCGGGTCCGGGCCCGGCCATCACGCGGTCCACCTGGCCCGCGCACACGGTGCGCGTGTCGACGGCGTCGACCTGTCTTCCACCCAGCACCGGCGTGCCGTCGGCGATCACGGGGACGAGCCCGGTGTCCGCTTCGTGTGCGCGGACGTCGCCGAACATCTGCGGAGGACGGAGCCGTACGAAGCCGCCTGCGCACTGCGCACTCTCGCCTGCATCGACCCGGCCCATCTGCTTCCGGCGCTTCGCAACGGCCTGCTCCCCGGCGCACCGCTCGTCTTCTCGGCCCTGCACACCGATGCCGACGGGCAGGGGCCGTCCGGGGTGGTGGCGCCGCGCCGGGAGTACATCCGGCTGCGTGACGAGGAACCCATCCCGACACAGATGTGGTGCCTGTCCCCGCAGCTGTGGGAGGACCTGCTGTCTGCCCAGGGCTTCGAGGTGGAGGAGGTCGCCCTCCTCACCGGACCCGATCCGGCAGACCCTGTGATCGTCCAGCTGCTGCGGGCCCGGCGCCGCTAGCGGATGCGCATCCCGCAGTGCTCCCGCCCTCACCGTGCCGGGAACGCCTTGACCCTGCCCCCGAGGGCAAGGTTTAGCGTGTGAGCGAGGTGAGCGGCATGAAAATCGGTGAGCTGGCGCGGCAGGCCGGTGCGACGGCGAAAGCGGTTCGGTACTACGAGTCGCTGGGGCTGGTCACACCCGGGCGCCTCGCCAACGGCTACCGGGACTACGACGAGGACGACGTACACCTGGTGCGGGAGATCAGGGCGCTCCACCGGCTGGGTATCCCCGTCGAGCGCACCAGGCCGTTCCTGGAGTGCCTGGCGGCCGGACGCGCGTACGCGGACGACTGTCCGGCCTCGCTCGCGAGCTACCGCGAGGCCATCGACGAACTCACCGGACGTATCGAGGCCCTGACCGCCCGCCGCGCGACGCTGATCGCCCGCCTGAACACCGCCGCCCACCGGGGCAGCGGCGTCGTACCGCGCAACGAGAGAGGCACAGGAGTCATGGATTATCTGACGCTGCCGACGGACCTGCCCGTCCCCGCGGACGACGGCGCGGCGGACCATCTGCCAGGCATGCAGGTGCCGGGCCTCACCCTGCTGGACACCGCGGGGCGGGAGGTCCGCCTGGACCAGCTCGGGCCCCGTCGCACGGTCGTGTACGTCTACCCGCTGACCGGCCGACCCGGAACCGACCTGCCGGAGGGCTGGAACTCGATTCCCGGCGCCCGCGGCTGCACACCCGAGTCCTGCGGCTTCCGTGACCACTTCCACGACCTCCTCGAAGCCGGCGCCGGCCGTGTCTACGGACTGTCCAGCCAGGACACCGACTATCAACGCGAGGTCGTGGAACGCCTCGGGCTGCCCTTCGGCATGCTCTCCGACCCGGCCCTCGGCCTGGCCGACACGCTCGGCCTGCCCACGTTCGAGGTCGAGGGAATGCGCCTCTTCAAGCGTCTGACGCTCGTCCTGCGGGACGGTGTGATCGAGCACGTCTTCTACCCGGTCTTCCCGCCGAACGAGCACGCGGGACAGGTCCTGACGTGGCTTCACGAGCACCCGCTGCCGGCGCAGGACCGGTCCACCGGCGTCGTTTCGTAGGTCCGGCCCGAGCTGCTCGGCGCCGGAGGGCCTCATGGCGGCTCGGCATGAGGCCCGAGAGGTCCTCCGGTCGGTTCCGCTCGTCCCGGCACCGCTGCACCGGCAGGACGGCGGGGACGGCCGCCCGCGGCTCCGCAGCGCTCGCCGGCGGCAGTTCCCTGTGCGCGGGCAGGGGAAGGCGCAGCGCGGAGGAGGTCACGGAGCCGGGCTTCGGCGGCGGCCCTCGCAGTGGCCCCGGCGCGCCGCCGGGCGACGAGTCCGCCGCGAACGCACCTGCGACGAGCCGGAGTTACGGCATTCGCTGCTTCGACACACCGCCCGCCACGGCATCGGACACTCCGAGCGGCGGACCGACGGGTTCCTCCGGTCGTGCCCGGAAGGGGGTACACGCTCCCGACCGAGGTCGGGCGGCTCCGCGTGGAGCAGCACCCGGCCGGGCGCCAGGACGAGCCGTTCCCTGTGCCCGCCACGCACCGCGGTGTGTGGACTTCTCGCGCGACGGCGTCCTGCGCAGTGGCGAGGACTTCCTCGCACGGCTGGGCGTGGCACGCCTGGACCTGTTGTTCCCACGACGCGGACGAGTCGTCGAGGACGCGGTGGGCGAGGGGCATCCGGCGCCGCCGGAACTGCGCTCAGGGCGAGATTGGTTGCCGCCACCTGCCGGCGGCCTCCATCGAACGCGAGGTGGCCGTGCCCGCCGCTTCGATCCTCGACTCCGGCCTGCTCGCCACGCCCCGTCCCGCCGAGGGAGCGTCCTTCGACTACGCCGCTGCCTCCCCGGAGATCCTGCGGCGGACCAGGGAGATCGTGGCCGTGTGCGAGGCACATGGTGTGACCTTTGCGCAGCCGTGATCGCGATGGTAGCCCGCCGGACCCACCGGCCCGGGGATCGGTGGCTTCAGGGCGCGGACGCGGCCGCTTCCCGCAGGAACGCGACGGTGGTCGACACGAACCGGTCGGCGTCGTCCAGCCAGGGGAAGTGTCCGGCCGCGGGCTGTACGACGAGTTCGGCGTCCGGGAACAGGGCGGCGAACTCCGCCATGGCGGGCGGCGGAGCGCCCGGATCGACCTCACCGGCGAGCAGCAGCACCGGTGCCCCGAAGCGGGCGAGCGCGGCGCGGGTGGCCTCGGGATCGAACGCGCCCTCGGCACCGAACGCGGCTACGACGTCCCGGTTCACCTGCTCGTCCTCGGCGGCCTTGTGCGCCTGGGCCACCTCGTCCCAACGGCCGTAGGAGAAGGGCGCGATGGCGCGGAAGTCCTCGCTCGTGGCCGCTCCCGCTCCGATCGCCTCCAGTGCCGCGAACGCCGCCGGGAACCACGTCTCGCGCCGACGGGGCAGTACGGTCTCGCGCCGGAGCCGGTCGGTGATGGTCAGGCTGACCGCCCTGACGCTCGGTGTGACGAGCACGAGCCGTGCGATGCGGTCGGGGTGGCGGCTCAGGTACTGCACGGCCAGATTGGCTCCGGCGCAGTGCGCCAGGAGGTCCATGCGCTCCAGACCCAGATGCAGGCGCAGGGCTTCCACGTCGTCGACGAGCCGGTCACAGCGGCAGCGGGACAGGTCCTGAGGGATGGCCGACCGCCCGGTGCCAGGAAGATCCAGCAGGATCAGTTTCCGGTGCGTGGACAGTCCGCCCAGCTCGCCCAGATACGTCGACTGCTGTGGCCCACCGGGCAGACACACCACAGGGGCACCGTCCCCGAAGACACGGTAGGCGAGTTCGACGCCGTCGTACGAAATGAAGGATCCCACGGCGGCATTCTGCCTGGCCTCAACTCCTCCCGCCCACCGCTTATTCGACATGAAGACATGACAAGGAAGGGGGTATCACCGCACAACGCACAGGATTCACTCGGTGTAAACCGGCCGGCCCATCCGTATCATCCCTGTGTCAGGGACTTCGGCGGCACGCACCTCCTACACCTCCGAAACCTCATGGATCCGTCGATTCCTCAACCGCGGATCCGCCGATCCACCGAACCGCTGATCCACCCATCCGCCGAACCGTCGAACCGCCGGGGAACTCGCCCCACAACTCCCGCTCCCGGCCTGCCGCAACCGGAGGCAAAGGAGCGCGTCACCGCCACGATTGGAGCCACAGATGTCCGAGCCCACCACACCCGTCACCGAGTTGACGTCGCAATATGTCAGCCAGGTGACCAACGACCTCGAGCACAACGTCAAGGAACAGGAACGCATCACCGCGGAAATCGACGCGCTGCAGGAACAGTTGGCTGCCCTGCAGCACGACCAGACCGTCCTGGTGAACATGCAGCAGGCGCTCGGCGTCGCGCCCTCCGTCGGTTCGCCCGCAACCACCGAGGTCGCCGTGGTGCCCGCACCCCGGGACAAGAACACGCCCGTCCCCGGAACGCGCCGGACGGCGAAGAAGGCGTCCGCGGAGCCGTCCGAGCGCAGGAATCAGCCCGCCAGGAAGCCGGCCGCCACCAAGTCCGCGCCGAAGAAGCTTGCGACGGCGAAGGCTGTTGCGGCCCAGGCTGTCACGGGGAAGACAAGCGGCGAGCCGGGCCGGCCCACGCTGATCGAACTCGTCCGGCGCCATCTCGCGGAACAGCAGGAGCCCCGCTCCGCCGCGGAGGTCACCGAGGCGCTCGGCACGGCACATCCCGACCGGGAGATCCAGACGAAGGTCGTCCGCACCACCCTGGAGAACCTGGTGGCCCGCAACAGTGCCCAGCGCACCAAGCAGGGCTCGTCCGTCTTCTACACCCTCGCCGGCGCGTCCGCACCGGCGGCGCCGAGCGGCGAGGAGTCCGGGTCCGACACCGCGGAATGAGGTGCGGCCGTCCCAACGTGCCGGGCCGCACCGACGGGTGTCACCGGGTTGCGGACAGGGCTGCTCCCGCCCCGCGGTCGTCCTCCTCTCGCCGCCGACCGACCGAGCTGCAGGGACGATGCGTCAGAAGCGAGTACTCAACTCACTGGCCCGCAGTGGCTCTCTGTCGCATCTGGTCGAACTCGGTCACCGGGTCACCGCCGGTCCGCCAGGGCCAGGCGGTGACGACGCCGCCGATCACCTCGAAGACGGAACCCGCCTCGGCGCGGCGTTCGGCCGCCATCAGGGCGTAAGCGAGGAGATTGAGGTCCGCGAGCGCCTTGGCGTGGCGGAGGAACCCGGGCTGGCCCCATGTGTGCGCCGCGCGGTCCAGGGCCTGCGCGGCCATCAGCTGGGACCAGTGGCTCCGTGCGACCAGCGCCTCGACCCCGCCGCGGTCGAGGATGGCGTGGTACTGGTGGACCTGGGCGGTGAGTTCGATCGCCGCACATGGTGCGTTGGCGGGCATGCGGGCGCGCAGTGAGTCCACGAAGTCCAGGACCTGGAGGCGTGAGCCGCCCTCTCCCGGGCTCAGGTAGCCCAGCATGTTCACATAGGCCTCGCGGTTCCAGCGATCACGAGCGAGCACCTCGTTCCACACCCCGAAGACCTGGCTCTGCTCGCGGCGCTCCAGGCGTGCCACGCCGAGGAGGGCCACCCAGGGAGTGGGGTCTGCCGGGGCGAGCTCGGCAGCGCGCAGACAGCTGTCGACGGCCCCGGCGGGGTCTTCCAGGTGCCCCTGGAGGCGGCCCTGTGCGACTTGGGTCCAGGCATGCAGGACGAGTGCGTTGGCGCTGCGGGGCTCGCGCGTGGCCCAGGCCCGCGGCAGATGCGAACCGGCGAGGTATCCCGCCAGGACGTCCATGCGATGCGTCCGGCGGTCCCAGTCGCCCGGGTCCTGCTCCAGGACGCGGGACATCTGCGCCACACACAGGTCCGTGGTCGCGATGGTACCGGTCCTGGTGGTCGCCACGAGTGACTTCAGCAGCTTGCCCAGCTCCTGGTCGTCGAGTTCCGGAGCGAGGCGGACTCGTCTGCGGCGACTTGAAAGAAATGCCATGGCCGGAGGCTAGGCGGGATCCGCGGGCGCACAAGAGCTTGGCCGAGATCGTTATGGTTTACACGAATCAGCAGGCATCTGTCCGGCCCTCCGGGGCCCTCCTGCGGCACGCGGAGGTCCTCCTGGGGCCGTCCTGCCGGACGGCCGGATGCGAACGGCCGCCGCACCCCCAGCCGCTTGCCTATAGTCCGGTCCATGCCCGAGATACAGCTGCTCCGCCCCGATCACGCACCCGCACTACTCGCCTTCGAGCAGCAGAACCGGGCCTACTTCGCCGCGTCCGTCCCTGACCGTGGGGACGACTACTTCGCCCGGTTCGACGAGCGGCACCGCGCCCTGCTGGCCGAGCAGGGTGCCGGTATCTGCTTCTTCCATGTGCTGGTCGACACCGAAGGCCAGGTGGTGGGTCGGATCAACCTCGTCGATGTCATGGACGGCGGCGCCGCACTCGGATACCGGATCGCCCGGCGTGCCGCGGGCCGGGGACTGGCGACCTGGGCCGTGCGGGAGATCTGCGGCCTTGCCGCCAACAGGTACGGGCTGACCGTCCTGCGCGCCGCGGCCAGGCTCGACAACGCGGCCTCACGGGCCGTACTGACCCGCTCGGGGTTCGCCGTGGTCGGCGAGACACGGCTCTCCGGCCACCCCGGCTTGTCCTATCTCCGCAGCCTCGCCAAATTCACTGCTCCACCTGGTGCGCCGAGCGCCTAGACCTGTCCCGTCGATCGGCCCGGCTCGGTCTTCGGCAATCCGCACCGTCAGGAGATCAGCGCTCACGAGATCAGCGCGCATGACTCCACCTGACCTCCGTCTTCATCTGGACACGACGATGACGTCCCGAGAGACGGAACCAGCAGGCCGCCGCCCTCCCGCCAACGTGCGGATCCACACCGGGAGATGAGTAAGCAGGACCCCTGATATGGTGCGCCGATGTCGTCGACCAAGCAGTTCCAAGTCACCTTCGACTGTGCGGAACCCGAGCGCGTCGCTCGCTTCTGGTGTGAGGTGCTGGGCCACGTCGCACCACCCCCACCGGAGGGGTTTGCCACGTGGGACGATTTCAACCGCTCCCTGCCCCCTGAGGAGCAGGGTTCATGGTTCGCCTGCAGTGATCCCACGGGTGTGGGCCCGCGACTGTTCTTTCAGCGCGTTCCCGAAGGCAAGGTCGTCAAGAACCGGCTGCATCTCGACGTGAGGGTCGGCACCGGGCTCGTGGGTGACGAGCGCCTCGCCACGCTCGAGGCGGAATGCGCACGCCTGGTCGCGCTCGGCGCGGTACGCCTGCGACTGCTGCCTGCCGATGACGACAACGAGTCGTGCATCGTGATGCAGGACATCGAGGGCAACGAGTTCTGCCTCGACTGAGCGTCCGCGAGCCGGCGAGGTGGGGGGCGTCTCCCATGGACCTCTCTCACTGACGGCTTCGAAACGAGGCGCTCGTGCCGCCAACCCCTCGCCCAACGTCGCCAGACACCTTGTAGTGCGCGGTCGTGCCGGTGTGTTCGGGCGGCCTCCGTCGCGAGCACGATGCCGTGCCGGTTCAGGTCGGTGAACCGCTCAAACGCGGCAGGCGCGTGGCGATGCCGGGTTCACGTGCCGTGCAATGGTGTGAGCTGACGCGACGCTCCCCGCGGAACAGGTCGGCTGCACTGGCGTGACGGCCTGGCGGCACCTGCGGGACTGGACCGAGGCCGGCGTCTGGCCGCAGCCGCAGGACGTACTGCTGGCTGAGCTGCGGTGGCCGGTCTGCTGGACACGGACGACGCCCGGATCGACGGCTCGTCCGAGCGCCGGAGGGGGCCCACACCTGACCTTCGCCCGTCGGGCGACCCCTGTCCGGCGCCAAGCACCACCTGATCGCCGACCGGCACGGCTCTCTTCTGGCCGTATCACTGCCAAGCGGGAATCGCCCCGATGTCGCGCAGGTCATGCCCCTGCTGGACACGATGCCACTCATCCCCGGGCCGCACGGCCGGCCACGTCACCGGCCAGGGCGGCGGTTCGCGGACCGCGGCTACGACTACGACTACGAGTGGGAGTGGGAGTGGGAGTGGGAGCCAAGATCGATTGTCAGTGGTGCGTGAGACGGTAGGAGCATCGAGTCGGAACGAGGGGGAGCTGTCATGTCCGGAAACCAGAACTACATCAACCACGTTGCTCTAGTGCTGGACGCCAGTTCGTCGATGCAGCATCTGAGCCGCAAGGTCGTCGAGGTCGCCGACCAGCAGATTGCATATCTCGCCCGCCGATCGAGGGAACTGGACCAGGAAACCCGCGTCACGGTGTACGTCTTCGCAGACAAGGTGGAGTGCGTCATCTACGACAAGGACGTACTGCGCATGCCGTCGCTGAAGCAGCTGTACCGGGTGGGTGGAATGACGGCCCTGCTGGCGGCCGCTTTGAAGTCACAGCGGGAGCTGGCACAGACGGCTCAACTGTACGGCGACCACAGCTTCCTGACGTTCGTGCTCACCGACGGGCAGGAGAACGCAAGTCATCGCTGCCCGGATGCCCCTGCCAGGGATCCGCGTGAACTGGTCGACGCCGTCGCCGGCATGATCGCGACGCAGCAGGACAACTGGACGCTGGCCGTCCTTGTGCCGGACCAGATGGGCAAGCGCGAGGCCATGCAGTGCGGTTTCCCGAAGGACAACATCGCCATCTGGGACGCCACGAGCACACAGGGTCTGCAGGAGGCCGGCCAGGTCATCCAGCAGGCGACCGAAAAGTTCATGGTGGGCCGCACCCAGGGCATCCGGGGATCGCGGGCGGTGTTCTCCATGGGTGCAGAGGCGGTCAACAAGGACACCATCAAGGCGGCCGGCCTCACCCCGGTGGACTCGTCGCAGTACCACCTCATCCCCGTCGATCGCGAGGCGGCGATCCGGGACTGGGTCATAGCATGCGGGCACACCTACCGTACCGGCGGTGCCTTCTACCAGCTGAGCAAGTCGGAGAAGATCCAGGCGCGGAAGCAGATTGCGGTGCTCGAGAAGAAGACCGACCGGGTGTACACGGGGCCCGAGGCCCGAGCCCTGCTCGGCCTGCCGGACGTCGAAGTGCGCGTAAGGCCGGACCACAACGACGGGTTCACGATCTTCGTGCAGAGCACCAGCGTGAACCGCAAGCTCGTCCCGAACACGCGGCTGCTGCTCATGCTCTGACGCCTTGGAAGCACCCGCCCCGTCTAGGAGAGCCGACGTCCCGGCACCCCGCGAGCGACAGAGTCGACGGCTGCGGACACGGCAGGCCGGGTCTTGCCCTTCTCCAGAACGGACTGGGGACGAGGCGGTCGAACGAGGACTCGTCTCGGCCCTTCCGGAGACCATCAGTGAGGAATACGCCGGGGCACCCAGGCAGCCACGGGGCGAACCGGTGAAGTGATGGAACGTCACGGGTCCCTCGCTCCGGCCCTTCGCCGATCCCGACGCGGACATGACCGGTACGGGCAGCAAGAATACGCTCACGACGACGCGTGTGTGGTCCCCGGCCGTACCCGAAGAACGTCTTGGCCTGTACCTCCTCGCAGTCGGGGTGGTGCTCGCTGTGGTGGCGCGCCTGTTCTCCGTCCGGCGCGACTGAGCAGCGCCCAGGCTGGGACGACGAGCGATCTCTCCCACCCACCTCAAAGGGGTGCTTTCTCAGGCGTGTGGGGCCCGGCCGTGCTTCGGCCGGACCCCACTCCCACGTCAGGCGTGATGTGCTCCTCGCACTCAGGCGCCTTCGCCTGCCAGCGGTACCAGCGGTCCCTGCGGCCGCCGCTGCCCGCGGGTCGGACGACGAAGCCCAGCAGCCAGGCGACCAGCAGCCATCACCGGATACGTACGTCAGGTCGGCCAGCGGATTCAACGGCATGACAGTTGTCATGCGCAACGCCGGACGACGGGCACTGGGGCCCATGCGCCGTCGGCCGTACGGTACTTCTCATGACGAAGAGCAACGGAAAAGGTGCGCAGAAGACCGACGTCAAGGTGAGCCTGATCGGTGGTCACCGCTTGGCGGGCTCCACCCTCCACGAGCGAACCGTCACCGCGTCCCTCATCGGCGGCGCCGACATCGACCTGACGGACATCGACATCCCGGACGGCGCCGAGCTGCGCATCACCAAGCTGAGCTTGATCGGCGGCGTGAGCCTCAAGGTCGCCGGCGATGTACGGGTGGAGGTTCACGGGCTGCGCCTGGGAGGAGTGAAGGACGACGGCCCGAGCGAGCCGGGCGGCCCGACGGTGCGGATCGACGCCTGGGGTCTGATCGGCGGCGTCACCGTCCGCCGCGCCTAGGACCTGACTGGAGCCGTGATCACATGGCGGGGAACAGGGACGGGCCGGGATGGTGCTCGGGCTCGTAGCTTGCAGTTGGCCCTGATACGCCGCCCGAGGACCTGATACGCCGCCCGAGGAGGTGAGACCCATGAAAGCCGTATCGACGTGGGTGCTCCCCCTTCCCGCCACGGCCGGCGATTGACGTGGGTGTCGCCGGGAGCGCGCACCGCGCACGACGAGCAGGAGATCGCCGCGCTGCGCAAGGGGCAGAGGGCGGGCGAGCCGGAAGGGCCGATCGTCGTTCGTTACAGCGCCCGCGTGGTGGAGTTCGCCGTTCCCGAGTGGCAGGCGACCCTGGACGCCCTTCAGGAACTTCCGGAGAGCGGCGCCGTTCGGGCGGTGGGCTACGTCGGCATCCGGGAACCCAGGCCCTGCCACGCTCGAATCTCCTCGATGCAACGCTCCACCGCGTTTCGCTCCTTGGACTGCTCAGCCTCATGGCCCACCGATCGGAGCGGACGGCCCACCGTTCCGCGCACGCTGACCTTCCCCGACACCGTGACGAACCGCCCGGTCGGCGTCAACGGTGCTCGTGATCAATACAGTTGACGCCTGACCGGCGGATCACGTGACAACTAGGCTGCGACAATGATGGAACGCGTAACCGACGTGCCCGAAGGCTTCGCCCAGTCTGCAGATCCGGTCCGGGCGAATGACTACGACAGCTTCGCCGAGGAGTACTCGGCGGAGACCGAGGACAACCTCGTGAACGCGTACTACGCGCGGCCCGCGATGCTGACCCTCGCCGGAGACGTGGCCGGCCGCCGAATCCTGGACGCCGGCTGCGGCTCCGGGCCCCTGTCCGCTGCACTGCGCGACCGCGGTGCCGCCGTCACCGGCATCGACGCCAGCGCCGGGATGCTGGCGTTGGCCAAGCGGCGGCTCGGCGACGGCGTGGCCCTGCACCAGGTCGACCTGAGTGACCGTCTGCCGTTCGCCGACGGTGCGTTCGACGACGTGGTCGCGTCGCTGGTCCTGCACTATCTGGAGGACTGGGGGCCGACGCTGGCCGAGATACGGCGAGTGCTCAGGCCCGGCGGCCGGCTGATCGCTTCGGTGGACCACCCTTTCGTGGCCTACACCATCGAGGATCCCCGGCCCGACTATTTCGCGACGACCAGCTATACATTCGACTGGATCGTCAACGGGCGGTCCGTCCCGATGAAGTTCTGGCGCAGGCCGTTGCACGCGATGATCGACGCCTTCACCACCGCCGGCTTCCGCCTTGCCTTCATCAGCGAGCCGCAGCCCGAGCCGGCCGCCCGTGAACTGTTCCCCGACGGCTTCCACGACCTTTCGACCAAACCCAATTTCCTGTTCTTCGTCGTCGAGGTACCGCCGTCGGCTGCCGGCTCGGAAGACTAGCCAGTCGCGGATGGGGACAGCGGATCGGGCCGTACGCCGAGACGCTCCAGGACGTACGGCGGGGCGTCGTTGATCCGCTCACCCACCGCCAGCAGGGACGGGGACGGCTCCCGGATGCTCGCGGAGTTCGGCAAAGGAAGCGGGATCGGCGATGAGCGTCGTCGGCAGGCACGGTTCATTCGCGCGCGGTGTCCTCGGCCTCCCAGCGAAGCAGGTCGCCCGGCTGGCACTCGAGCACCTCGCAGAGCGCGGCGAGCGTCGCAAAGCGCACCGCCTTGGCACGACCGTTCTTCAGTACCGCGAGGTTGGCGGGCGTGATCCCTACGCGGTCCGCGAGTTCGCCCACGGACATCTTCCGCCTGGCCAGCATCACGTCGATGTCGACGGCGATCGGCATCAGATCACCTCGTCCAGCTCGGCCTGCATCTGCGCCGCTTCGACGTCGCGGGCGACAGCCTGGGCGAGCAGCATCCGCAGCACGAGCACGATGAGCGCGACTCCCAGGATGGCCACGCCAATCCCGCCCATGATGAGGGTGACGCCCGGGTCGTCCCGCTGGCCGGACGCATTCAGGGCCGTGACCGAGAACCACATGAGAGCAGCCGCAACGATCGCGCCGATGATGACGTCCACGTACCGGAAGGCGGCGTGGGAGAACACGGTTCCGCGTCGCACCATCGTCACCAGTCGCCACACACAGACCATGGCGACCTGGGCCGTCCCGATGCCCAAGATCGTGATCACGCGCAGCGGGGTCAGCGGGAGCGACCCGTCCTCCGGGTCGTTCCCGCTGACCAACGCCCACACCATCAACGCCTGTACGAACACGGTGCCGGTGAGCACCACCACGAGCACGGCTCGCAGCGCGCGCACTGTCAGCTTTCCCATGACCCATCCTTCCATCGAGCTACGATGGGAATCTATCGATTCTCGATAGGTGAAGCAAGGGTCAGGGCTGGCCGGAGGGCGGGCGGCGGTGTCGCACCATGACGGGATGCCGCCGTCCCCTTCCGCGGCACGGCGCGGAAGGCTCCCCGCGTCACGACGACGGCGGTATTCCAGCGCAACACAACACAACGCAACGCACCGGATCAGGAACATTGCGTGAGCTTCCGCCATCTTCCCGATCCGGAGCGCGACCGGCGATCGCTCGCCCACCGATCGAGGCGTGCCACGTCTTATGGTCACCACCAGCCAGCTCGTTCGGCGAATCCGGCGCTGTCGTATTCGATTCGGCTTGCGCCGGCAGTCGGCACGGGAGCAGAAAGGCCACCCCTTCTCTCACATCTGTCATGCCGGGGTGCTCTGCGTGTTTCATAGAAGTGTGGTCTGCGGTGCGCGACCATACGGACGCGGCACAGCGCATTTTCCAGCCGGTGGGCGCCATGGTGCGCTGATGGTGCGGGTCGATGTGCTCGGCCAGCAAAACCAACGCCGTCAAGAGCGACAGCCGACAGAGAGAACCAGAGAGAACACCGAGACAGGAAGAAGGACGGGCATGTCCGGCAGTGAGAGCGAGAATCCTGCAATCCCTTCACCGACGCCCACACCAACTCGGCGGCCGAGGACGAACCGGGACTGGTGGCCCAATCAGCTGGACCTTCAGGTTCTCCACCAGCACTCGCCCCGAGCGAACCCGATGGACGAGGACTTCGACTACGCGAAAGAGTTCGCGACCCTCGACGTCGACGCGCTGAAGCGTGACGTCTTCGAGGTGATGACGACATCACAGGACTGGTGGCCTGCCGACTACGGTCATTACGGGCCGCTCTTCATCCGGATGAGCTGGCATGCCGCGGGGACGTACCGCATCGCCGACGGCCGCGGCGGTGGCGGCAGCGGCGCACAGCGCTTCGCCCCCCTCAACAGCTGGCCGGACAACGCGAGCCTGGACAAGGCGCGCCGTCTGCTTTGGCCGGTCAAACAGAAATACGGCCGAAAAATCTCCTGGGCCGATCTGCTGGTCTTCGCCGGAAACTGTGCCATGGAATCCATGGGGTTCAAGACGTTCGGGTTCGGTTTCGGGCGAGAGGACATCTGGGAACCCGAGGAGATCTTCTGGGGGCCCGAGGACACATGGCTCGGGGATGAGCGCTACAGCGGAGACAGGGAACTCACCGGTCCTTTCGCCGCTGTACAGATGGGACTGATCTACGTCAATCCGGAGGGGCCCAACGGAAACCCGGACCCGTTGGCTGCCGCCGGGGACGTTCGGGAGACGTTCGCCCGCATGGCGATGAATGACGAGGAGACGGTCGCACTCATCGTCGGCGGCCACACCTTCGGCAAGTGTCATGGCGCGGTCGAACCCACTTATATCGGCCCGGAACCGGAGGCCGCCCCCATCGAGCAGCAGGGCCTCGGCTGGCGGAACACATACGGCAGTGGCGCGGGCCCCGACGCGCTCACCAGTGGCCTGGAGGGCGCCTGGACCACCCGGCCGACCACGTGGGACAACGGGTATCTGGACAATCTGTACGGGTATGAGTGGGAGCTGACGAGCAGCCCCGCCGGGGCCCATCAGTGGACTCCCTCGGATCCCGCAGCCAGGAACACCGTCCCCGACGCCCATGATCCGTCGAAGCGGCACGCCCCCATGATGCTGACGACGGACCTCGCCCTGAAGGTGGACCCGATCTACGGCCCGATCACGAAGAGGTTTCACGAGAACCCGGACGAGCTCGCGGTGGCGTTCGCCAAGGCGTGGTACAAACTGCTCCACCGCGACATGGGGCCCGTGTCGCGTTACCTCGGCCCGTGGATTCCCGAGCCGCAGCTGTGGCAGGACCCTGTTCCCGACGTCGATCACAAACTGGTCGGGGACGAGGACATCGCTGCCCTCAAGGGCAGCATCCTCGCTTCGGGCCTTTCCATCTCCCAGCTGGTCACCACCGCATGGGCGTCGGCGGCAAGCTTCCGCGGTACCGACAAGCGGGGCGGGGCGAACGGAGCACGCATCCGGCTCGCGCCGCAGAAGGACTGGGAGCTCAACGACCTCCCCGAGGTGACCGAGGTACTGGCTACGCTCGAGCGGATCCAGCAGGACTTCGCACTCTCCCAGACCGACGGAACGCGGGTCTCCCTCGCCGACCTGATCGTCCTCGGCGGGTGCGCGGCCGTCGAGCAGGCCGCGAGGAACGCCGGGCACGACATCACGGTTCCGTTCGCACCGGGCCGTACGGACGCCTCGCAGGAGCAGACCGACACGGCGTCGTTCGCCGTGCTGGAGCCCAAGGCGGATGCTTTCCGCAACTACCTTCCGGCGGGCGAGAAGCTGTCGCCGGAGACCCTCATGCTCGACCGCGCCAACCTGCTCACGCTGACCGCTCCCGAGATGGCGGTCCTGATCGGTGGCATGCGGGTCCTGAACACCGGCTTCAAGGGGTCCCCCCATGGTGTCATGACCCACCGTCCGGGAATGTTGACCAATGACTTCTTCGTCAACCTGCTCGACATGGGCACGGAGTGGAAAGCGTCGGCTACGGACGAGAACGTGTACGAAGGCCGGGCTCGCGCCACGGACGAGGTCAAGTGGACCGCCACCGCCGTCGACCTGATCTTCGGTTCGCACTCCCAGCTCCGAGCCGTCTCGGAGGTCTACGCGTCCCAGGACGCGGGAGAGAAGTTCGTACGTGACTTCGTGGCGGCGTGGAACAAGGTGATGAATCTCGACCGGTTCGACCTCGCCTGAGCCCGACGTCCCGGTCGACCCTCATCGGCCGACCGGGACGCGGCGAAGTATGGCACCCTACACCTGGTCAACAGCTGGCCGAGCCGGCGCCGTGGGCGCACTCGTCCCCGGTCCCAGGTAAGGCGGCGACGACGTTCAGCCCCGCCCGTCGGTGTGCTGCCAGGGGAACGGCGCGAGGTCGGGCTCGACCCAGCCGGTCCTGGCCGGGGCGCCGGCCAGCGTTGAGGGCCGGTAGAAGCGAGTGAGCAGCTTCTTGTCGAGCAACGCGGGGTGCTGGTCGGCGAAGGCGTCGAAGTCGGCGGTGTCCGGCCGGCCCGCGTGGTGGCCCACCAGCTCGACCCAGGCACGGCTGACGGTGGCGTTGTACTTCTGCGGGACGCCTGCGTAGCGGGCGGTGCGCTGGATACCGTCGCTGATCAGGTCCCCCGCGGCGTCGGTGCCGTAGCGCCGAACGGCCAGCCAGGTCAGGTGAACGTGCTGGCGGTGTCCGAACCGCTCGGCCGTGGCCATCGCCTCCGCCATCAGCTCCGTGAACTCCGAAGCCTGCGCATTCGCGTCGTGTTCGCCGGTGCTCATGCCCCCTCCTTGATCAACGCATCCAGCACGGTGTAGAAGCCGGCGACCGCTTCGGCAGGCAGTCCGGCCAACGCGCGGCTCTCAAGGTCAGCCAGCGTCTGCCTGATCAGGGCAGCTGTGGAGCGTCCGGACTCGGTGAGCTGGATCAGTACCGAGCGGCGGTCACCGGCCCGCGTGCTCCGGGTGATGTGACCACGTCGCTCCAACCGGTCCAGCACGCCGGTGAGTGTGGTGGGGCGCGTGCCGACAGCAGCGCCCAGCTGAGACACGGTACGGCCGTCGCCGTCAGCGAGGTTGGCCAGTGCGTTGATTTCGGAGGCGGTCAGATCGAGATCGACGAGCTCGGCGGCGATCAGCTGCAAGGTGGCATGGGTAGCCCGCTGCAAGGTCAGCAGCAGCGACCGGTCAGGTGATACGGATTCGGACTTCACGCTTTCGGATAGTACGGAAACGTATTAATGAGCGCAAGCTTCCGTGGTAGCCGACCTGCCGCACACGGCGTCGGCTGCCAACCGTCGACGGACACGGACTTCCGTCTTGGTGGCCGCTATGGCCGCTGCGGCGGCCGTGCTCCTGAGGCCCCGTCTGCCGGGACCGCTGCACGCGGGAACGCGGCAGTGCCCCGGAGGAGTCCGTCGACCAGCCGGGAGGACGCAGTGCATCACGCGGACCGGCTGGTGGCCTCCCTGACACATGACAGGTCGTCAGTGCTCCCAGGCACCCGGCCCATCACCTCGCCACTCCACCCAGTCGGCGGCCGCCACGTCCTCCGGCTCGACGCCGTCGACACCGGCCCGCTGCAGGAACTCGGCCACGTCGAGCAGTGTGTAGGCCATGCCGACGAAACGATCGCCGACACGGACACGGCGACCGCCGTCCCCGGCGGGCGGGTAGACGACGACCTGCACGGTCATGCTCCCAGGATCCGCGATCGCCACGCCGACCGCGCGCCGAGACGCCGCCCCCACGGGCTCTTGCTGGTCAGCACGCTTCCGTGAGCTCTGACCTTGCGTGATGCGCATGGTTGCACGGGCACCCTGTCCCCCGCGGAGTCCCCCGCCCCGGGTGTCCGTTCTTCTCACCACCGGCATGGTCTGCCGACTTCGTCAGCCGACCCGCACGAAAGTTGCCGAGCCACTCGGCCGGGTTGACCATGGCATAGGTACGGCTCATCACCATTCGAGCGATTACGTCACCATTCAAGCAATGTGGATGGGGTTTTCATCGGGGCTTGCACGTTCGACCTGTGGAGGACTCATGAACACGACTCGATCCCGTGCCCGTTCCGCCGCCGTCTGCGCCGCCACCTTGTGTCTGCTGGGCGTGCCATCGCTCCCGGCTCTCGCTGCTTCGTCGTCACCCTCACCGTATGGGGTCTCCACCCTGGACAAGCAGCTCCTGACCGCGGCCCACCAGGGCAACCTGTGGGAGATCGCGACCAGCCAGCAAGCTCAGAGCGCCGCGGCCACCGCCTGCGTCAGGCGTGTCGCCGCCGAGTTCATCCGCGACCACCACGCCCTTGATGCCGGTGTCGTCAAGACCGCGGCAAGACTCGGCGTGGCACTGCCGTCCGGGCAGACGGATGCGCAACTGAAGCAGACCGCCGCCCTCAAGTCCCTCGCCGGGACGGCCGCGTACGATGCCGCGTGGCTCAAGGCTCAGTACCCGGCCCATGCGCAGACCCTCGCGCTCATCGACAAGGAGATCGCCTCGGGCACCAACCCGCTCGTGAAGTCCCTGGCCAAGAGCGCGCGCCCGGTGGTCGCACGCCACACCCAGATGGTCAACCGCGGCGTGTGCCGCGCAGTAGTGCCCGCCGCCTCACAGACGTGACCGCCGGTCCACTGATTCTCTGCGCCGCACGGGTGAACTCCTTTACGGGCACCAACCGCAAGGTACGGCTCGGCGTCGTGACGGGCATGGAAGTCATCAACGGGGTCCACGTGTCCCAGCCGGGTCTGGTCGTCGTCGACATCACGGCCGCCGACGACCAGACCGCCTTCGCCTTCCACGCCGCCCTGGCCGCGATGTGGGCAACGACCGCCCTGGAACGCACCATCCGCATTCCCGGACAGTCGGGAGTCCGCCTGCGCTGCTATCTGGACATGCGCCAGCCCCCGGAACCGTGACGTGATGGCTGACACGTAGACGGAGTCACGAGGCGACGGGTTCTCGCCTGCCGGCAGGTGCCCGACGGCTATGCAAGGTCACGGTCCTATGCCGTCCGCGCTCACGTCCGCAACCCGCCAATCCGAGCCGCGTTGGCCCTCGTGTGGACGACGAAGCCCGATTCCCCGGTCATGCCCGGCTCCTGGGCTCCTACTGGCTGGACTCTCCCGACTGGCATCCGCCGAAGGCCTGCTGTTGCTTCGCCCCACCTCCACGGAAGCGGGTACGCGGCGCGCGCATGGCCCGGACTGCCCTGACCGTGGCCGCCTACGCTCTCATCCTCGCCGCGCTCGCCCTCACCGCGGCCAACTGACGCCTCGGCGTTGAGGGATTCCAGGAGGCGGCGGTGAACTGCTCTGCCTGCCCCGTGGCCTCGATCGCCGGGTACGAGCGTTGGCTTCTCGCCTCGGCCCGGCGCCTCGGCCCCTCGCCTTGGCCTGACATGTCGGCCCGTTACCTCGGCCTCACGTCTCCGACTGTGACCTCGACATCCCGCCACGCACGAGGCGGACCCTCACCTGCTGAAGCGTGGCGGCGGCCGTCACACTCGCTGCTCACGCGCTCGCTTGGGCCAGCCCCGGCATCGTGGCCTTGGACCGGGTGCGGCTACGGGCAGCGCGGTCCAGTGCGTACTGGGCGGTGAGGCAGGCGACGGTCCAGCAGGCGAGCAGTGTGTATCCGGTCGCAAGGTGTGCGGAGTGGAAGTAGGACGCTCCACGCAGGGCACGGACGGCGATGCCGGGTGGCATGCCGTAGGCGAGGGGGGTCAGCCATGCGGGCAGGTACTGCGGGGGGAGGATGCCTCCGCTGGATGCGTTGCCGAGGATCAGCAGCGCTATGGAGGCCAGGGGGATTCCCGCGGGTCCGCAGGTGCGCATGATCAGGCCGGCGGAGGCAGCCAGAGAGAAGGCGAGCAAGGCAGTAACGGCCGCGGTGGTGGCGAAGGCAGCCGGGATCGCGCCGAGGGCGAGACAGGCTATGGACGCGACGACCAGGCCGGAGGCGGCGGAGAAGGCGGCCATGCTGGTGATACGCGCGGCCAGAGGCATGCGGGGAGCGAGCTGGTACGAGGACACGGCGAAGAGGTAGCCGGCGAGTACGACGCCGAAGCACGAGTAGAAGATCGACAGCCCGCGGGAGTCGTGCTGGGTCAGCGGCACCGTGTCGCTGACGGGAATGGGATGGCCGAGTGCGGCAGCGACGGTGGCCTGGATCGACCCGATGGCGGAGGGGCCCTGGGCGCCGGCCACCATCAGCTTCAGGTGTCGGTGTGCGTCGGTGACCAGGGCGGCGGGGACTTCGTCGTGCGCGATGGCGGCGCGGGCGGCTGCCGCGTCCGGGTACCGGTGGAAGCTCATCGCCTGGCCGTCGAGGTCGTTGACCGCTAGTTCGATGCGGGCCGCGGTCGTATCAGGACCGGCTATGCCCAGGGGCAGGCGGTGGGAGGTGGGGGCGTGGAAGGCCGCGAGGAACACGGCGATGAAAGCGGCGCCGACGATCAATGAGGTGACCACAGGAACGGTGATGGCCTTGCGGCTTGGAGCGCCGGCGGCCAGAACCGGGGCCGGTATGCCGTGCTCGGTGTCGTCCAGATGGTGGGGCTGATCGTCTGCGCGGTGGCGGGGCCGGCTCGGCTCTTCGAGGGCCGCCTGGGGGTTCTGGGAGGACATGGCACTTTCTTGTCGAGGATGGGGCGTGGAGACCGGGATGGATGGGCATCGGTGCCGGTCTCCGTGCCGAGGATGAGGTCGGGGGGAGTAGTCGCCGTCGAGGGGCGACGGCCGGTGATGTGGCCGGCGTCAGCGGAGTCGAGGAGGGGGTGCCCGGTGGCGTTCTGCCATGTCGAAGCGCGGAGACCGAGGGCGCCATGGCCTTCGATCCACTGGGGCAGCGGCATGGTGTCGCCGGGACGCGAGTGCCGGTAGCCGGATCCGCGTTCCGCGTTCCGCGTTCCGCACACCACCCTGCCGCCGGCATCCGGCGGGCGGCGGCCTGCTCAGCCGGGAACAGCCGGCCGCGGGTGTTGATGGCGGAGATGCGGTGCCGTTCGCCCGGGGCGGCGTTCTCCAGCGCGTCGAAGTGCTCGCCCTCGCGCATCGTGACGGGTCCCGTGCCGCCTGCTCATCGCCCCGGTGGCCGATGACGACGGCGGCGCCTTCGGCCCTTTCCTGGAAGCCCGAACAGTGCACTGCCCCCATGACTGAGCTCCTCGCACTCATGACTGAGCTCCTTCCACTGGTGAATCGAGCCATCACCGGGCACCTGCATCCGCTCGGCGACTCCGGGCAGTGCCTGAGTGGGACCGTGGCGCGTCCGCTGTGCAGGGCGACACGCCGAGGCTAACACTAAGCGCAGGAAACCCTTCAGTTACGTGGGTGTGACGTAGTCTCGGTGCGCAGGCCCGGACGAGAGCAGAGGTGAATCGGTGTCCGCCAGACCAGCCGGAGGGCGCCCGGCATCGCGGCTGCGCACGGACGCAGCGCGCAACCGCGCCCAGATCCTCAGCGCCGCCCGCGGTGCCTTCCTGGAATCGGGGACCGCCGTGCCGCTGGAGGAGATCGCCCGTCGGGCGGGCGTGAACATCGCCACCCTCTACCGGCGCTTCGCCAACCGTGACGCGCTGATCGCGGCGGTCGTCATCGAGGGGTTCGGCATCGCCCTGGACGCGGCCCGGTCGGCGGCGAAGACGGCTCAGGCCGATCCGATCGCGGCCGTCGAGTCGTTCCTGCGGAGCATGATCGACAGCCGCCACCTGCTGGTCCTGCCCTTGATCGGCGGGCCGCAGACCGACGACCCCGAGGCACGCGAACTGCAACATGACATCGCCGCCGCGCTGGAGGAGATCCTGGCCGAGGGGCGCCGGCACCATGCGGTCCGCGCGGACGTCACGGCAGTGGACCTGATCATCACCGCCGCGCTGCTGTGCCGCCCGCTGCCCCACCTCCCGCACGAGCAGGCCACCACGCTGACCGCCCGCCACCTCGGCGTCTTCCTCGACGGGCTACGCCCCGACCGCTCGCGCACCCTGCCTCGGCCCCCCAGTACCGAAGAACTCGCCGACCATCTTCACGGCGGCACGGCCGCCACCGTCGAGGGCCAGGCGCGCAAGCGCTGACACGGGCGTTCGTGGTGCCGCGTACGCATGGCGATTGGGGCTCAACAGGAAGGACTTCGATCGGGCGCGGGGCGAGCGTGCCCTGGCCTGGGTGCTCCCCAACCGCAACGAGTGTCAGCCGTACGGCAGATGCGAGGAGGGCGGGGTGCACCCACCGCCCCCGACGTGCGGCGCACTCGGGCGAAGTCACCAGCGTGATCCGGGGTGATGACGTGCGGCGCCAAGTCGTGAGCCACGAGGCCACAGAACCAGCCGAAGCGCTCGGTGGCGGGCAGAGACAGGTTGTTGTGCAGTGTCAGCACACCAGGCAATTCCCGCGCTGTCGTGGGCACCGCCTCGGATCCGCCAATCAGTTGCTCCGCAGGCTTTCTCGGTACGCCCCCGGAGTGATCCCATACCGCTTCTTGAACGCTCGGTTGAAGACGGCCGCGTCGTGGAAGCCCCACCGTGCCCCGATGCACTGGACACTCTCGCCTGCCGTACGAACGTCCGCCAGCTCTGCCCGGGACCGCCGCAACCGCTCCTCCCGGATGAAGGCGGCGACGGTGGCGTCCTCATGGCGCTGGAAGAGCGAGTGCAGATGGCGCACCGAGATGTGGTGCGCTGCGGCTATCCCGGCAGGCGACAGTCCGCTGTCAGCGAGGTTGCTGAGGATGAACCTCTTCACCGCCCGTACAAGAACGGCCTGCTGCGTCTCGGCCGGTAGCTTCTCCGGTGCTCCCACCGCATCCGCCAGGCAAGCGGCGGCCAGGTCCAAGGCAGCCGGTGCCACGCACGCCTTGTGTGCTTCCGTCAGGACGGCTGCCTGGTCCATCAGTCCTCGCAGGAACACGGCCAGCAACGCCGCCGGACCGCTGTCCGATGACATGCGCCGCGCGGTGAGGTCCCGTAACCGCTGCTCTCGGATGGGCAGCGCACACCGCGGCAGATGCAGCAGAATCGTCCGTGACAGACCGTCGGCCACGTCGGAGAGAGAATCGAACGGGCGGGAGGTGTCGTACAGCACAAGGTCGCCGGTGCGCAGTGACGTGCCTCGGCGCCCTTGCTCCAGGGCCAGCGCTCCCCCGCTGATGTAGGCCAGCATCCACAGCTCCGGGTCGCTCTGCCGGATGAGGCGGTCGGTGCGCACCGACCGCAACGCCGGGAACTCGAGCGCCGTGACCTGGACCTGTCCCAACCGCATCATTCTCACGGACGCTGGAAAGTCGTTGCTCCGCCGCCTGGTGATCCGTGTCGGTACGAGGTCCTCAGCGGTGCACGCACACCACCAGTCGAATCGATCGGCGACCGGCAAGTCCGTGCTGCGCATCTCGATCACGATCGCCCCCGGTCGCTCCAGCAAGCTCCAGCCCCGCCATCAGCACCGGAGTAGCAGGATGCCGCATAGGGTGACAAGTCGCTCCGCCGTCAACCGGCCACCGGCCCACCGGCCCACCGGCCCACCGGCCGCGAGCTTCCAGGTGTCCGAGCCGTGAGCATGCGCGGAAAGTCAACGATTTCTGCGCTGGCAGTCAATGACTTTCAAATGCCCGAATGACGAGGATATGACCCGTCGACCAAGCAGACGCGAGGACGCGGTCCCGCAGCTCGGAGGGGCCAGCGGGACCCGCCTCGCTCAACCGCCACGTGCAGGGGGAACTCACATGGCATTCACCACGACCCGCAAGCTCATCGGCATCGGCATCGCCTCACTCGCCCTTCTGAGCAGCGCCGCCAGCGGTGTCGCCGTCGCCGTCGGCGACAATACGCCGAGCAGGGCAGGCAGTTCGGCCAAGCCCGCGATCAAGGCGGCCGCGGATTGTCCGAGCGGATGGTTCTGCGTGTGGTCCGGCCGGAACTACACGGGTCGGATGCAGAAAGTCCAGTACGACAACAGCGACCTGACGCAGTACTCCGTCTTCAACGGCCACGTGCTGTCGTACTACAACCACGGCCAGAGCTGTGACGTGACCATCTACAGCGGGAAGAACTACGCCGGAGACTCCTACACCGTCGAGCGCGGCGCCAAGGGCACAGCGCCCAGCGGCAGGAGCGCCATCGCGATTCGCTCCGACAAGTGGGTCAACTGCCGCTGACACGATCAGACGGCGCGACGATACCGCCGGGCGGACCCACGGTCATCGCAGTGGGAGTGGCCCATCGGGCATGGACGGGAGCGCACCACCACTCGAGCACACCGACGATGACCGTGGCCACGGGGGGGCGGCCTCGGCGCCCAGCAAAAGCCCGCGCGGGCAGCACGACGGACAGTGGCCCTCCGCCTGCGGGTGGGGGGCCTCCTGTCCCTGGCCGGCGAGGACGTCGCGTCACGCTTGGCTCAGCAGCGGCAGTGCGCCGAAACGGTCCACCTGATCTTGGGCCGGGGGTTCCGTCCGCAGGCCGTGCCGAGACCCCGTCGTACGACAGCCGGAGCCCTGTGTCCCGCCGGCAGGTCCACGGCCCGCAGGCGTCGGCTCGCAGGAGGTGCCGAACAGGAACTGGCCGCTCGCCGGACCCTTTGGGCAGGCTCGTCCCCCGCGCCCGCGGGGATTTATTGCGACAACCGGTTGCGCAGGTAGCGGCGGCCGAGAGATGCCCGCCGGGACTGTCCGGCGTCAGCCGGTCGACTGCCGGCCAGCGGTGATTCCGGTGAGGATGAGGTCTATGCCGGCGAGGAACTCCGCTCTGTCGTCGTGGTTGCGCAGTTGGTCGGCGACGTTACGAGTGAACGGGTACTGGTCGGGGTCGAGCTCTGTCCATGCGGTCGCCACGGCGTCGAGGAACTCGGTCCGGTCCGTGTTCGGCTGGAGCGTCCGGGTGTTGGCGGCGTTCTGGCCCGCCACGCCGAGGACGTAGCTCATCAGCGCGGACGCTGCGGTGAACTGGGCGGCTTCGGGCACTCGGAGCGCCTGGACGTGGCGTCCGATGCGTTCGAAGATCCGCAGCATCGGCGACTGCCCCGGTGTCCGGGCGAGCTGCGTGCCGACCCATGGGTGGGCGTCGATCGCATCGAACACGCCGAGCGCGAGGGCGCGGATCGCTTCCTGCGGCGTCGCGTCGCTGTCGCCGCCCGGGATGGTGGCGACGACAGCGTCGGTGGCGGCAGCCAGCAGTTCCGCTTTGCCCGTGACATGCCAGTAGATCGCGCCTGGGCCGGTCGCCAGGCGCTCGGACAGTGCACGGAACGTGAGACCGCCTTCGCCCACCGTGTCGAGGAGTTCGACGGCGGCGCCGACGATGCGCTCCCGGGAGAGCGGTTCCTGCCGTCGGTCCGCACGACGTGTGCTGGGTGCCATTCCCCGATCCTAGGACGGCTTGGAACATCGTTCCACCTTGACAAGGCATGGAACGCCGTTCCAGGCTGGTGATGGAACGGCGTTCCAGAGCCCCGCCGGGCGCCTGCCCGGCCGTCCGCCCAGCGGTCGCCACCGTTCCGCCATCAGGAAGGAAGCACATGACCACTCCCGTCACGATCATCGGCGCCGGACTCGGTGGACTGACGCTTGCGCGTGTCCTCCACGTCCACGGGATCCCGGCGACGGTCTACGAGGCGGAAACGTCGCCGACGTCTCGCACCCAGGGCGGCCTGCTCGACATCCACGACCACAACGGGCAGCTCGCGCTCAAGGCGGCCGGACTGTTCGACGAGTTCCTCGACATCATCCACAAGGGCGCCGAGGCGACGCGGGTGCTCGACAAGGACGGAACGGTCCTGCTGGACGAGCCCGACGACGGGACCGGCGGGCGTCCCGAGGTGCCCCGTGGGGCCCTCCGACGGATCCTGCTCGACTCGCTGCCCGCCGACACGATCCAGTGGGGCCGCAAGGTCACCTCGTGCCGGCCCCTCGGTGGCGGCCGGCACGAGGTGTCGTTCGCGGACGGGGTGACCGTGACGACCAGCCTGCTGGTCGGCGCGGACGGAGCATGGTCGCGGGTCCGTCCGCTGCTGTCCGACGCAAAGCCCGAGTACGTCGGAACGTCCTTGATCGAGACCTATCTGTTCGACAGCGACACCCGCCACCCGGCCAGCGCCCAGGCCGTAGGCAAGGGCTCACTGTTCGCCCTCGCCCCCGGCAAGGGGATCTCCGCCCACCGTGAGCCGGACGGCGTCCTGCACACGTACGTGACGCTGAACAAACCGCAGGAGTGGACGGACGGCATCGACTTCACCGACGTCGGCACGGCCACGGCCCGCGTCGCCGCGGAGTTCCACGGCTGGGCCCCGGCGCTCACCGCCCTGATCACGGACGGCGAGACCGCCCCGGTCCTGCGCACCGTCCATGCCCTGCCGATCGAACACCGCTGGAACCGCGCACCCGGCGTGACGTTGCTCGGTGACGCCGCCCACCTGATGTGTCCCTCCGGCGAGGGAGCCAATCTGGCCATGTACGACGGCGCCGAACTCGGCAACGCCCTCGCTGCGCACCCTGACGACATCGAGGCTGCACTCACCCTCTACGAGGAGGCCTTGTTCCCCCGCAGCGCCGCCGCTGCCGACGAGGCGTACCGCATCCACACGTTGTGCCTCGACGGCAACGCCCCGCACAGCCTCGTGGCCTTCTTCACCGGCCACGGGCAGGCCGGGTGAGCCACCCGGGGTCACTCGCTGAACGGTGCATGCCGCTCTACCTGACCGATCTGCAACCTCATGGTGGAATCGGCTCGTGTTGCGGAGACGCCGCGCATGTCTTGCCTATCGATGCAGCGTGGGGAATGCTTTCTCGGCCACATGGAGGTGGCATGTGCATGGCAACCCACAGCTACGGGAGGTCCCTCAGGCATGTACCTTCTGGCACGGCACAGCCGACCCGCCCCTCACACGCTCCGGCCGTCCGCAGGCACGATCTCCGTGCTCGGTGGACTCGTCATGACCCTGAGTCTGTTCGCCGCCTCGGTGCCGGCGTCGGCCTTCGACCTGCCCTGGTGGCCGGGGCCGTCGACGCCGGCGTTCAACAGTCTCACCGGCGCGAGCAACCCGGATTGGATGGGCCGGCTCCCCGACTCGACAGGTCTGGGACGGATGTCGATCCCCGGGACCCACGACACCATGGCCGTCCACGGCGCGCTCGCACCGTGGTACTACCAAACCCAGGAGAACCACGGGGACAGCGGGGACACCCTGACCGCGCAGCTGAATGCGGGCATCCGCTCCATCGACATCCGCGTCCGCATCGTCAACGACGACACCGCGTTCGCCATCCACCACACGAACGTCTACCAGAACGCCAACCTCGACGACGTCCTCACCAAGGCGCGGGCCTTCCTCACCGCCCATCCGGGCGAGACCGTGCTCATGAGCCTGCACGGCGAGTGCGACGGCGACACCACTGAGGGTGGTACCGGCGGCCCGCAGATCGGTAAGTGCGTCGACGACCCACCCGACGCCACGAGCGCCGACCGCATCCGCATCTTCGACAGCTACCTGGCGCGCTACCCGGGCCTGTTCTACGCGCCCACGGTGACCGGCACCAGCACGGCCGACACCCCCACCCTGGGCCAAGTGCGCGGCCATGTCGTGCTCACCGGCTTCAGCGGCCCCAGGGGGCAGGTGTACGACGGGTTCGGGCTCTCCCAGTGGCTTTCCACCCCCTTCATCCCGTGGACCGAGTGCAACCTGGACACCAGGTGGTCGCTGGTCACGGCGAGCCTTCAGCAGATCGCGGCCGATACGACCAACATCCTCGGAGGCACCGGGCTCTCCGCCAGCTGTCCGCCCTTCGGCGCCACCTACACCCAAGTGGCCAACGGTTACGGCGGCAAACAGGGCATGAACCAGCGACTGCTCGACCACCTGCACACGAACCCGGGTCACACCGGCGTCATCGGCATGGACTGGCCGGGCGGCCGGCTCATCGATGCCGTCATCGCCCACAACACCACCGGCACCGCTGCTGTGCCGTGACCGAGCCTCTTGCTTCCTGGAGGGATCGCCGCTCCGCCTCACGCGTCAGCACCCGGACACGGCTGTCCATCCGCTGCGTCTCCCCCCTCGGTCCGGTGGCCGTTCCCACCAGCCCGGGAGAGCCATGCCTGGTGACGCGCTGCGTAGACGGTCGCGCTCATCCGCGCCGTCACCGGGCCGCTGCCGAGGCGGTCCGTCATCGCCTCCGTGACGGCGGCCTCGAGGGCCCGCGCGTCTTCGCGGGCCGCCACGGCGGCGCTCACCGGCGTGCCGGTGAGGAACCCGGTGGCGACGGAGGCGGCCGACTCCGCAACACCTCCCAGCGTGACCTTCTCGGCGGTGGCCAGGGTCAGTCCGGCGCCCGCCAGGTCCGCGGCGACCACGGCCGGACAGACACTAGCCCCGTGGCAGGTCCGACGGCGGGCCGCCGCAGCCACCGCTGCTGCGTGTCGGCGCCGCCGCCCGCTCACACCGGCGGGGCAGCCTTCGCGGCGGCGGCCGGTGTCCGGCCGTGGTCCCGATGCCGAAGCCGGCCTCGTACTGGGCATGAGGGTGGCCACTGCCGAGGTGGGCGAGCGAGCAGGACCCGCCGGCCCGGACTCAGGTGCCGTCCGCGGGTGTCGAGCTCCTCGCGGTGCCGATGGAGCCTACTGAGCAGGAAGCGTTCACCAGTCTGTCCACCCAACTGGCCAGCGGGGTCCGCCGGGTTGCGCATACGTCCGCATGCCTCCACCCACCGAACCCGCCCAGCTCCATCACGCTCTACGAGTGTTCGGTGAGCAACTGCGCAAGGTGGTCGGCGAATTCAGTGAGCCAGTCCAGCCGTGGTCCGCTGCGGGCGATGCGGAAACCGTGGCGGCGACCCCAGAGCGCGGCCTGGACGGCATGGAACTGGGCCCACCGTCGCACGCGTTCACGGTCGAGTTCCGCGGCCTCGGTGAAGACGTCCACGACGCGATGGACAGCCTTTCCCACGTCATCCGATCCGAGGAGCGTCAGCGCCCGGGACTTCAGCAGTGTGCCGCCGTCGTAGGCGGGATCTCCCACGTACCCCTTGGGGTCGACGGCCAGCCATGGCTCGCGGTCGGCACGCAGGATGTTCCGGGCGTGGAGGTCACCATGGACGAGGGTGTCCGGCTGGGCCCGGCCCAGCTCCCGGACGGTCGCCACGGCGGCATCGAGCACCTGACGCGACAGCGCATGCGTCAGCTCCTCAGCGCTGTTGCGCAGTTGCTCCTCCCAGGCGTCCGCTTGCTCACGCAGCCGGGGCAGACCGGGCGGTGCGGGGATGGCCAGGCGGCGACTGAGCCGCCCGGCGATCGTCACCACCTCGTCGTCGTCCTCGACCTCCGCAAGGGTCGACGGCTGAACCCGCTCCAGCAGCATCGCGAACCGCTCGTCGTCGCGCTCATGCAGCAGGACGGCTCCGCGTCCGCCCCACGCGACGAACGCATCCGGCTCATGGACGTTGCCGGGATGCGGAAACGACACCTTCAGCACGGCGCTCCCCTCAGCCCGCCGCCGTACCGGCACGATGACGCCGACGCCCCCGTGCATGACCTCGCCGTCCGGCACACACTCCCAGCGCCCCAGCAAGTCGTCCACGATCCCGGGCAACTCGGCGAGCCACGCCGCTCCGGCCTCCCCCTCGCGGTCGACGGTGCTCTGTACGAACTCCTCTGGCATCGTGATCATCCCGGCACCCTACGCGTCGGCCCGCCGCAACCAGCAAGACACAGCCGGGCGTTGCCGTCGCGCCCGGCGACCGCGTACCACGAATATCGCTCCACTCCCCCAGCGCTTTGAGGGTGTCCTCGGCGCATCCGGGGCCAGCTCATCCATGTGCAGGGCCGCAGTGAGCGACAGGAAAGACGGTCCAGGGTTGCATCGGCGAGATGTCAGCATGCCGCCTGTGCGCCACCGCGAGCCGTGGGGCACAGGCGTGGCAGGCGCCCGGCGCGACGTGTACTCACCCGGGGGCTCTCGCGGCGCGGGCGGCTCGACGACGTTCCCTTTGGTCTGTTTGGTCCGTCTTCTGATCGTTGGTGAGGGCGTGGCGGACCTGGTGGAGCGTCTGGTGCCGGATGAGTTGTGGATGCTGTCTCGGCGGGTGGTGCCGCCGGCTGAGATCCGACGTCCGCGAGGTGGTGGCCGATGGCGGGCCGGTGATCGGGAGATCCTGGCGCGATCATCTTCGTGGCCACGTCGGGGTGCACCTGACGGCAGCTTCCGACGGAATTCCGTCCCTGAAATTTCCATGGACGGTTTCGGCGGCGGATTCACGTCTCGTATATCGCGCCGGCGGAGCTGTCCGGTACGGCACGGCAGGACGACGGAACCCGCCACGGTCGTGTGGCGGGTTCCGTCGTCGAGGCCGGTCGGCACGGGTGCCGGTTCAGCCTCCCGGCCCGGGGCGTGACTGCTACTGGTTGACGTTGGTCTGATTGACCTTGCCGCCGCCCTGGTTGACGTTGGCCTGGTTGACCTTGCCGCCGCCCTGGTTGACGTTGGCCTGGTTGACCTTGCCGCCGCCCTGGTTGACGTTGGCCTGGTTGACCTTGCCGCCACCCTGGTTCACGTTCACCTGCTTGACCTTGCCCTTCTTGGCCTTCTTGCCCTTCTTGACCTTGCCGCCCTGGTGGACGTTGGCCTGGTTGACCTTGCCGCCACCCTGGTTGACGTTGGCCTGATCGGCCCCGCCGCCACCCTGGTTGACGTTCGCCTGGTTGGCGCCGTCGCCGCCCTGGTTCACGTTGGTCTGGTTGATGTTGTTGGTCTGGTTGACATTGGTCTGGTTGATGTTGGCCTGGTTGACCTTGCCGTCGCCCTGGTTGACGTTCGCCTGGTTGACCTTGCCGTCGCCCTGGTTGACGTTGGCCTGGTTGGCGTCGCCCCCGCCCTGGTTCACGTTGGCCTGGTTGGTCTTGCCGTCGCCGGCCTGGTTGACGTTGGCCTGGTTGGCGTCGCCCGCGCCCTGGTTGACGTTGGCCTGGTTGGCGTCGCCGCCGCCCTGGTCCACGTTGGCCTGATCGGCGCCGCCGCCGCCCTGGTCCACGTTCGCCTGATCGGCGCCGCCCCCGCCCTGGTCCACGTTCGCCTGATCAGCGCCGCCGCCCTGGTCCACGTTCGCCTGGTCCGCGTCCCGTACCACGCTCGGCGCGGCCTTGACCGTCTGAGGAGCGGCTTGAGCGCCGGCGACTCCGGCCGTACCGGCGAGAACCGCAGCGACGAA